>JAKPGH010000137.1 GCA_029550985.1 Bacillota bacterium | reverse complement strand
GGACGGAACGGGGGGACCTGATGGTGGAGATTACCGAGGTGGAAGCCTACCTCGGCATCGGGGACCCTGCCTGTCACAGCTACGGCGACCGTCGCACCCAGCGCACCGAAACCCTGTATGGATTGGGCGGTCACGCCTACATTTACCTCATTTACGGGATGCACTACCTCCTCAACGCCGTCACCGGGGAAAAAGGAGACCCTTGCGCGGTGCTCATCCGCGCGGGTATTCCGCTGGGGGACCGGGAGCTGCTTGCCCAAAACCGCTACGGCAAGCCCTATCATCAACTCAGCAAAGCCCAGCTCAAGGCTTTTTGCGACGGCCCCGGAAAGCTTTCCAAAGCGCTGGGGCTCACCGTCCGGCAAAACGGATGGGATTTGTGCGATTCCCCCCTCATCATTACCGAAGGGACGAGGAAAAGGATAACCATTGCCACCGGACCCCGCATTGGTGTAGAGTATGCTGGTGAGGCCGCCTTGTGGCCGCTGAACTATCGTCTGGTGGAAGACTGAAGGTTTGGATACTTTCCCCTTGCTTTGAAATGGAAAAATCCACCCGCTGACGACGAGTGGATTTTTCCATGTTTTTGTTTGATTGAGGGGGACTTTCACCTACTCGAGATAATCCAGGGAATCCACGGTACCGGGAGTAGGTTCCACATTGGGGTTGTTGTTGGTCCTATATCTTGTGTCGGTGCGGTCCATGCAGCTTACGGTGAGCAGCATGGTAAAAACTGCCAGGAGGACGGTTAAGGTTCTTTTCATCGGTTACCACCTCGTCAATAGCTTAACCCGGCAATTGGATGGAATTCGTGACAAATTTCGGCAATTTTGCTTTGATGATGCAACCGTTTGAAAAACTTTGAGCCTCTATGTAAAATTCCTGAGGTTGTATCCGCCGTTTTTCAAAGATATACTAAAGCTGTGGCCATATCGGAAAAGGAGGAATACCATGCTGCCGGGAATGTTTTCGCAGGGCCAAACGCCGACCCTTGCCTTTTGGCAAAAGGTTCGCAGAGAGGAAATACTTCATCTGTTTCAAAGGGAAGTGTACGGGTTTACCCCAACCGTTCCGCCAACCCTCACCTATCGTGTGTTGGAACGGGAGCAGGTGGAGGATTCCGTCATCAAAGAGCGGATTGCCCTGACGGTTGCCTTAGGGGGGAAGCAGGCCAGCTTTGAAATCCTTGTGTATACGCCTGCCGACAAAAGCCGCAAGCTGCCGGCGGTGATTATGCTCAACCCCTTTTCCCGCAACCCGGCGCTGGACCACGCCCAACGGGACCAGCAGCACATGCCCTATCAGGACATTACGGCCCAGGGTTACGCCGCCGTCTACGCTTTGGTGGACGGCCTTGCATTGGACGACAAAGACCGATATCAAACCGGTATATTTGAGCTGTTCCCTCGGGAAAATGCCCACAGTTGGGGCGTCATATCCGCCTGGGCGTGGGCAGGCAGCAGGACGGTGGATTTTCTCTGCGCCAACGACTTGTTTGACCGGGACCGCATTGCCATGGCGGGTTTTTCCCGGGGCGGGAAAGCGGCTCTTTGGTGCGCGGCCCAGGATGAGCGGGTTTCCCTGGTGATTTCGGCTTCTTCCGGCTGCACCGGAGCGGCCGTCACCCGGGGCAAAACCGGGGAGCATGTGGCGGATATCACCACCCAGTTCCCCCACTGGTTTGCGGAGCGGTACAAAGAGTACGGCGACCGGGAGGACGCTCTGCCGGTGGACCAGCACATGCTGCTGGGGTTGATTGCCCCCCGCAAGCTTTATGTCTCCAGCTCGTCGGAGGACAGCTGGGCAGACCCCGAAAGCGAATTCAAAAGCCTTGTTCTCGCCGAAGAAATCTATCGGCTGTACGGGTTGGAAGCAGTGGACCCAGGCGTTCCCTTCCCGGAGGTGGACACCCAAATTATCAAGGGGTGCAGCGGCTATCATCGGCGGAAAGGAGCCCACGCCTGCACCCGGGAAGACTGGAAGCTGTACCTTCAATTCATCAGCCGTCACTTTCAATAGGGATTAGACTATGAGCAAAAAGATTCGTTCCATTCACACCCAAATGATTGCCAGCAACGCCCTGATTATCACCATGCTGGTGGCCCTCATCGGCGCCAGCGTCTATTTCGGCGCCACCTGGCTGCAAATTCGAAATTCCCAGCGGCTCAACAACGATTTGGTGGAGGCCAAGGGCAAAAACTTTGACGAAACCTCCCGGGCGTTTAAACGCACCATCAATTACCTCACCATATCCAACGAGCTGGACCAGGCTCTGAATATGGAAATCACCGACTCCATTTCTCTGGACACCGCCAACCGGGCCATCAAAAAGGCCATTACCGACAAATCCATCTTCTTTGACGAAATCTACGGCTGGTATCTTTACGACGCCGACCACCATCTGCGGGCCCATCAGCGGAAGCGGTACAACAAAGGGGAAAAGGATATCCTGTTTCCCGAAATGGAGGAGAGCTGGTTCGACCCCACCGGGCAGATTCGCAGCTTTATGCTGGACGGGCGGCTGGTCTACACCCGTAAAATCATCAGCTATAAAAATTTAAAAGAGCTGGGGTATTTTATCGCCATCTACGACAGCGACTACCTGGACCAGCAGCTCAGCACCATTCTGGCCAGCGAAAAGCAGTTTGCCGCCGTCTTTGACGAATACGGCTCTTTGGTTGTCCACAACTATCCCGACGACGCGACCATGAAGTTCATCCTGGAAGAGGTGGACTTTTCCGAGGTGGAAAACAGCCAGATTGTCAAGATCCCCAAGCTGGGCCGAACCATCGTGACCCAGTACATCAGCTCCTACAACAACTGGAGACTGGTGCTGGCGGTATCCGTCAAGGAAATCACCCAGCTTTCCGACCTGTTGCTGCTGATTATCATCGTGGTGGGATGTTTCGGCCTGCTGTTTGGCAACATCACCCAGGTGGTCAACTCCCGGCATATCGTCAAGCCCCTCAGCCACATGGTCCAGGTGGTGAACAAGGTGGAGCAGGGGGATTACAGCCAGAGAATCCCTCCCCAGCCAAGCGAGGAGATGGACATCCTGGCCAGCTCCTTTAACCAGATGATTATCACCACCGACAATTTGATCAACCAGGTGCTGCGGCACGAAATCAAATACCGGGACATGCAGTTGGAGGCCATGCAGGCCCAAATCCGCCCCCACATCCTTTACAATACCCTGGAGTGCATCAACTGGCTGGCGGAATTCGGCCGCAAGGAAGACATCCGCAAGGTGACCATTGCTTTCTCCAATATCATGCAGTCCCTCGCCAAGGGGGAAAAATTCATCACCGTCCGGGAGGAGCTTTCCTACACCGAAGATTTTCTCGCCATCTACAAAATCCTGCTGGAGGACAAGTTCAGCTACTCCATCAACTCCCAGAACATCCCGCTGGACGACGTCATCATTCCCCGCCTGACCATTCAGCCTTTGGTGGAAAATGCGGTGCTCCACGGCATCAAAAAGAGCAGCGAAAAAGGCAAGGTGACGGTGAGCCTGGCCTCCACCCCCGACGGCATCCTCATTTCGGTCATTGACGACGGGGTGGGGATGGACGAGGAAACGGTGCGGAGCATCAACCGCTATGCCGAAACCCCGGATGAGAGCCTCACCACCAATTTCGGACTGGGACTTCGCAACGTCATTGACCGCCTGTGGCTGGTCTACCAGGGAAAGTCGCGGTTTTCCGTCACCAGCAGTCTGGGATGGGGCACCACCATCGACGTGTTTATTCCACTGAAGGAGGACGACAATGAGCTATTCCGTGATCATTTTGGATGACGAGCCGCTGATTGTCAGCGGCATTTCCAAAAGCATCCCCTGGGAAGCGGAAAACTGCCGGCTGGTTGCCTCCAGCGGGGATGGTCTCAAGGGAAAGGAGCTCATCGACAAATACAAGCCCGATATTTTAATTTCGGACATCATCATGCCCGGATGCTCCGGCCTGGAGCTGGCGGAGCACTGCCGAAAAAACCACTACAAGACCAAAATCATCATCCTTTCGGCCTACAGCGATTTTCACTACGCCCAGAAGGCTATCACCTACAAAGTTTCGGAATACATCATCAAGCCCATCGACTTTGACAAGCTGCTCCAATCCATCCGGACGGTGGTGCAGGAACTGGATGCGGAGCGGCGGAGCATGAAAGCGGAGCCGGTGGAGACCTCCCGGCTGACTCAGCCTTCGGTGCAGATGCTCTTTGACATCGCCCGCCACGGCGACAAGGCGCTGGAGCAGCCGGGGGGAGGGAAGCGCTCCATCTCCATCCACCCGGGGGTGGTGATTTCGGTGCAGTTTTACAACGTCCCCTTTGAGCTGGGGGACAATGTTCTGCCCCTGATGCAGGGGCCCTTCATCACCGGTCTCAACGACGCCGGCTATTCCCTCATCCGGGGCAGTTCCGACCATCAACTGCTGTTTTTATGCGACTTAACCAAGGGCATTGACTTCGAAACCAGCCGGCAGCGCATTGTCAAAAAGGTGGGGGAGGTGGCCCGCGGCATCTGCCAATCCAGGGATATGGTTTGCGTGGTGGCGGTGAGCGGCGTTTACAAAGACCCCAAAAGCCTCCACAAAGCCTACAAGGAAAACCAGAGCATCATTGAGGAAAGCTATTTTGAAAGTCGTCCCGCGGTGCTCACCTCCATTCAAAAGCGGGACGAATCCGACCACGACGCCGCTTTGACCATTCACAACGTGCTGCACCAGCTCTCCAACAGCAACGAAGGCAAGCTGCGGCAGGATTACCAGCAGCTGTGCGACCATCTGGAAAGCCTTCGCAACCGGGAGTTTGCCAAACACGCCTTCCGGGAGCTGTACTGGCAGGCCACCAATATGGCCTCCCAGGCGGGAATGATCAAAAAGCCGGACTTAAGGCAGGAAACCATGAACGAGAACTTCTTCGCCGACCAGAAGAAGGTGCTCTCTTACCTGCTGGAAATCTGCGGCTTTCTGGCTTCCGGGGAAAACATCATCGGCAGGCTGCGCATTCTCATTGACAACAACTACCACGACCCCGACTTCGGCCTTGCCCAGGCGGCGGAAAGCCTGCAGCTTTCTGGCTCCTACCTCAGCCGCCTGTTCAAGGAGAAGATGAACAAAAACTTCACCGATTACCTGATGGAGTTAAGGCTGGAAAGAGCCAAGGAACTGCTGCTCCACACCGATATGAAAATCGAAAAAATCGCCAATAAGGTGGGGTTTGTCAACCACAACTATTTCGGGCAGGTGTTCAAGCGGGTCACCGGCATGACGCCGCGGCAATTCCGGCAGCAACAGCACCCCTTTGCCGAATAACCATGGATTTATACAGCATTTACATTCCAAATGGCAAACACAAAAAGTTATAGAAGATTGTAAAAATATTTGCAGTTTTTCAAGGAATACTTTTTATACAATAAAACAGTCAGGGGAAGCCGTTTTGGTTCCCAAGAGCCATAAAAAGAGAAGGAGAAGCGTAGAATGAAGAAATTTTTAAGCCTTACGCTCGTTTTGGCCTTGATTTTGGCTATCAGTGTAGGTTGCAGCAGCTCCAGCGGCCAATCTTCACAGCAAGCATCTCCGGCAGCGAATGCGGAAGCTAGCACCGCCGAGTCCAGCGCCGCAGAAACCACCGGTGAAAAGGTCGTGCTGGATATGCTTTGGTTCGCCGACGGTGCCGAAACCGAAGCCATGAAGCACATCATCGAAGACTACAAGGCGATCAACCCCAACGTACAGATTAACCTGCTGGAAGTTCCTTACGATGAAATCACCAACAAGATTATGATGTCCGTTGTGGGCGGAGAGCCTCCCGCACTGGCCAGAACTACCGAGAGCGTCCTCAGCGCTGTCTACGATGCCACTCTGGACCTGCGCGAGTATGTGGACGACATCGACGGCGTGCTGGCTCAGTTCATGCCCTCCATTTACAATTACTTTATCATCAACGATAAGGTAACCGCGCTGCCCACTGACGTGACCGCCAACGGCATGATCTACAACAAGACCGCCTTTGACAAAGCCGGCGTCAAAGTTCCCACTTCTCCCGACGATGTTTGGACTTGGGATGAGTTCGTGGCCGCTCTGGAAAAGGTTATGGCCGACGGCGGAGTTCAGTACGGTATGGTCATCGACAACCCCAGCCACAGATGGTCCTCCATTCTGTATCAGTTCGGCGGCAAGTTCATGGGCGAAGACGGCCCTGCCTTCAACAGCCCCGAAACCCTGGAAGCTCTGAAGTTCACCAAAGAGCTGTTTGACAAGGAAATCGTTCCCAAGTCCACCTGGCTGGGCGGCGAGGACCCCAACAACATGTTCCGTTCCGGACAGGTCGCCGTACACCTGAGCGGTAACTGGATGATGACCAACTATCGCGACAACATCAAGGACTTCGAGTGGGGCGTCACCTACATGCCCAAGCAGAAGAACCGTTCCTCCACTCCCGGCGGCAAGCAGCTGGCTGCCTTCAAAGGCTCCGGCGTGGAGAAGGAAGCTGTCGACTTTATCCTGTTTGCAACCTCTCAGGAGGAAAATGCAAAGTACTGCGTAGAATCCCTGTTCCTGAGCCCGAGACTGGACAATGCTAAGCTGGATTATCCCTTCGGCAGCGAGTTCTTCGAAATCTTCTCCAACGAGCTGGAGAACACCGTTGACGCTGCCAGCTTCGACTGGGGTTTCCCGAACTTCTCTGGTGTGGCAAGAACGCCTCAAAACGAAGGAATGTACGAACTGATCGCAGGCAATATTACCCCGGAACAGCATATTGCTAATATGGAAGAGGTTCTTCAGGAACTGTATCAATAACGAATCTGTGTGTGTGACAGTATGGGGTGGTTGGACAAATCACCCCATACTTTTTTAACGGAAAGGGGAGTAGCCGTTTGAAACGAAAGAAGAATAGAGGCGTCACCTCTTTGGAGATGAAGCTTTTTCCCTACTTTCTGATTTTGCCCAACCTGTTTATATTCACCGCGTTTATTGCGGTGCCCGCCCTGTTCGGCGCCTATTTTTCGCTGCACAATTGGTCGGGCATAAATGAGCCCGTGTTCATCGGCCTGCAAAACTATGTCAGGGCTTTCCACGACATGAAATTCTGGAGGTCCTTTGGCAAGACTTTGATTTACGTGGGCATCAGCCTGCCCTTTATTATGGGAATCCCCCTGTTTTTGGCCAATCTGATGATTAAGGAAATTCGGGCCAAGGGCATGTTCCGCGCCATCTTCTACTGGCCTTCCATGGTGTCCTACATCATCGCAGGTATCTCCTTCAAATTTATGTTTGGCGACAACACCGGCATCATCAACTTCCTGCTGGATTTGTTCGGCAAGAGCAAGATAGGGTGGCTGACCCAAGGCAGAACCGCCATGTTTGTGGTGATTCTCGCCACCATCTGGGCGCGAACCGGATTTTACATGGTGACCTACATCTCGGGCCTGCAAAGCATCCCCGTATCCTACTACGAGGCGGCGGAGGTGGACGGCGCCACCCCCCTGCAGGGATTTTTCAAAATCACCCTGCCTCTGCTCAAGCCCACCACCTTCCTGGTTTTGATTCTGTCCTTTATTGATTTGTTCAAAGCCTACGGCCTGGTGCTGGCGCTGACCGGCGGCGGCCCCGGAACCGCCACCAAGTTCGTGGTGCAGTATATCTACGAAGCGGCCTTTGACGGCAAGCGGGAGATGGGCTACGCCAGCGCCCTTTCCATGATTCTTCTGGTGGTTATGGCTGTCTTCACCCTGCTGCAGTTTAAAGTCAACAAAGGAGGGGAAATCGAATGAACATGAAAACCCGCACCACCTGGCTGACTTATGTCGTTACCATTATCCTTGCCCTGCTCTTCATTTTCCCCATCTTTTGGATTACCCTCTCCTCCTTTAAAAGCGGGTCGGAGATGTTCCGCTATCCTCCCACCTTCTTCCCCGAAAAATTTACCCTGGACAATTACCGCATCGCCTTTGAAAAGGGCAACTTTGGCCGGTACTTTTGGAACAGCACCGTTGTGGCCGTGTTGTCCACCATTCTGACGGTCATCATCAACACCATGGCGGGCTATGCCTTTGCCAAATACGACTTCAAAGGCAGCAAGGCTCTGTTTATCTTCTTCATTTCCACCCTGATGCTGCCTTTGGAAGTGCTGATGATTCCCATCTTCCACGTGGTGAAATTTTTCGGCATGTACAACTCCTTCGCCGGCCTTATCATTCCGCCGGCTGCCACCCCGACGGGAGTCTTCCTGCTGCGGCAATACTTCCTTACGGTGCCCACCGAGCTGATGGAATCCGCCCGGGTGGACGGCGCCAGCGAAACCAGAATCTTCTTCCACATCATGCTGCCCATCGCCAAGCCCGCCATGAGCGTCCTTGCCATCTTCTCCTTCATGTGGCGTTGGAACGACTTTATGTGGCCGCTGCTGGTCATCCGCGACGTGGACAAATACACCGTACAGTTGGCCCTTGCCAACTTCAGCGGCCAGTACTCGGTGGACTGGAACAGCCTCATCGCCATGTCGGTGGTGTCGGTGATCCCTGTGCTCATCATCTTCCTGCTGTTCCAGAAGCAGTTCGTGCAGGGCATGGTCACCTCCGGTATGAAAGACTAAGAGGGAAGGCGTTATGTTAACCTGCAAAGAGTTTCAAAGTTTTGAAAGCCGGGACGGTTACTACCAGATTGCCACCGACAACGCCGCCATCCGCCTTTGGTTTCTAACCGACGACATCATCCGGATTCGGGTTTCCTTCGATAAAAAATTTGACGAGGCTTCCTATATCCTGACCAAAACCGCTTGGCCGGACCGTTTGGACGACTTCTTCGGCGACGAGCGGGTGCGGGTGCAGCCCATCATCCCCCTCCTTTCCGAAACTGAGAGCAAACTGGTGTTTACCACCCAAACCCTGCGTTTGGAGCTGCGCAAAAACCCCATTGCTTTCCGGCTGTTGACCCGGGAAGGGGAGCTGCTCTACTCCGACCTGCCCGGCAAAGCCTATCAGAAGGACCATTTGGGCCGCGTCTACCACTACAACTGCTACAACCCCGACGACTATTACTACGGCTTTGGGGAAAAGACCGGGGAAATCAGCAAGAACAACCGGTATCTGCGCTTCAGCCCCAAGGACAATATCGGATACGACCCCATCCAGGGAGACCCGCTGTACAAGCACATCCCCATGTATATCAAACTGGACAGCCGCAGCAAAAAGGCGGCGGGCGTCTTCTATCACAACACCTACGAAGCCGCCATCTCCCTGGGCGCCGAAATCAGCGGCTACTGGCCCCGGTACAGCTACTACACCGCCGACGGCGGCGACATCGACTTCTTCCTGTTCGGCGGGCCCAAAATCAGCGACGTGGTCCAGCAGTACACCTCCATCACCGGCACCACCGCCATGCAGCCTAAGCAGACCCTCGGTTACCTGGGCTCCACCATGTACTACGTGGAGCTGCCGGAAAACTGCGACCAGGAAATCCTCAGCTTTGTGGACAAGGCAAGGGCGGAGGATATCCCTCTGGACGGGTTTATGCTGTCCTCCGGCTTTACCTCCGACCAGAACAACAAGCGCAACGTCTTTACCTGGAACCACAGGCGCTTCCCCTCTCCCGAAAAATTCTTTGAGGAGATGAACCGCCGGGACGTGGTGGTGGTTCCCAACGTAAAGCCCGGCGTGCTGAAAACCCACCCGCGGTACGAGTATTACGAAAAGCTGGGCTGCTTCATCAAGGACAAAGACGGCAACACCCAGCCCGCCCAGTGGTGGGGAGGGGTGGGCGCCTACTTCGACTTCACCAACCCCGTCGCCCGAAAGGTTTGGGTGGAGGAGCTTCGGCAGCAGGTCATTGCCAAAGGCACCATCGCCGTTTGGAACGACAACTGCGAATACGACGGCATCGACGACCGCACCGCCGTCTGCTGCTTTGAAGGCCAGACCGGCACCCACGGCCAACTCAAGCCTATTCAATCCACCATCATGTCCAAGCTGTCCCACCAGGCGGTGAAGGAGCAGGACGAAAACGCCCGCCCCTTTGTGGTCTGCCGTTCGGGCAGCAGCGGCATCCAGCGCTACGCCCAGGTGTGGTCCGGCGACAACTACACCAGCTACGACAGCTTAAAGTACAACATCGCCACCTTGCTGGGCCTGGGGCTTTCGGGCGTCGCCAACTGCGGCTCCGACATTGCCGGATTTGCGGGCCCCGCCCCCGAGGAGGAACTGCTGGTCCGCTGGGTGCAGCACGGTGTCTTCCAGCCGAGGTTTTCCATCCACTCCGCCAGCAACGACAACACCGTCACGGAGCCCTGGATGTACAGCGGCAGCACCCACTATATCCGGGATGCCATTAAGCTGCGGTACTCCCTGGTTCCCTACCTCTACTCCCTCATGTGGGAGGCCCACGTGAAGGGCAGTCCCATCATGCGCCCCACCTTCTACGAGTTCCAGGAGGACGAAGCCTGCTACGCCGAAGGGGTGGACTTCATGCTGGGCGGCAGCCTGCTGGTTGCCACGGTGGTGGAGAAGGGACAGACGGTCCGCACCGTTTACCTGCCCAAAGGCAGCGACTGGTACGACTTCTACACCCGGCAAAAGTATGCGGGGGGCACCACCCTCCACATTCCGGTGGATATGGGCAGCATGCCTTTGTTTATCCGTTCTGGGGCCGTCATTCCCTTTGCCGACGGCCTGACCTCCATCAGCCGGCAGAAAGTCAAAACCCTGCGGCTGCTGATTGCCCCCGACGTCCCCGCGGAGTTTGGCGTCTATGACGACGACGGCGTGACCCTCAACTACCAAAAAGGGGAGTATCTGCTCAACAAGGTGACCGTCACCCCCGGCGAGCGGATTCTCATCGACTTCCACAAGCAGGGCAGTTACCAGAGCCCGGTGGAAGTCATGCACCTGGACGTCATCCATCGGGAAAAGGGCCCCTACTGGGTTACCGTGGACGGCAAAAAAATTCCCCAGTTCCTCCACCGGGACAAGTGGGAGCAGGCGGAGGAAGGCTGGTATTACAGCCACAGCAAAAAGTCGGTTCAGGTCAAATACCGGGAACTGCAAAAGGACTACCGGGTGGTGGTCAGCTTCGAGCAGTTTGACCTCATCGGCATTGATTCCGACCTGTAAACTAACCATAAAAAAATAACTCCGGGTACAGTCTGACTGTATCCGGAGCGTTTTATTTAAAACTAGTTCTGTCTGCCGATGGCCTCCAGCAGTTGCCGCTTGGCCTGCAAAAATTCGGGGCTGAAGGCAAAGTCGGCGGGACGGGGGTAAGGGGCGGAGATGGCAAGTTCGGTTTGGATGGTTCCCGGCGCCCCGGCCATCACGTAAATGCGGTGGGAAAGGGTGAGGGCTTCGTCAATGTCGTGGGTGATGAAGAGGGTGGTCAGCCCCATTTGGGCGGAAACATCCAAAAACCACCGGTGCAGTTCGCTTTTGGTCAGGGCATCCAGAGCGGAAAAGGGCTCGTCCAGCAAAATTACTTTATTGCCCAGAAAGTGGGTGCGCAACAAAGCCGCCCGCTGCCGCATCCCGCCGGAAAGCTGGTGAGGGTATTTGTCCTCGCTGCCGGCAAGGCCAAAGCGGGCCATCAGTTCCGCCGCCTGTTTGCGGGCCTCCGACTTTTTCATCCCCTTAAGGACGAGAGGCAGGCTGACATTGTCCAGGGTGGTTTTAAAGGGCAGCAGCAGGTCCTTTTGCAGCATGTAGCCCACCCGACCCGCCGTTCCGGTGATGTCCTCGCCCTCCAGCAACACCTTCCCGGAATCGGGGCGGTCCACCCCCGCCAGTATCCCCATCAGGGTGGTTTTCCCCACGCCGCTGGACCCAAGGAGGCCCACCAGTTCCCCCTGTTCCAGATGCAGGGAAATATCCTGGATGACCGGCTCACCCATATAGCTTTTGCAGATATGTTCACATTGAAAAATACTCATGTTCCACCGTCAATTTCCGGGCAAAAAGTCGTTGGTAAAGCCCTCGGTTCCCAGGTCCCGCTCCAGCAGGTTCCGTTCGTACATCCAGTCGTAAAAGCGGCTCCAGCGTTCGGGGTCGATTTCGCCCCAGCGGGAAACCTCCGCCTTGTATTGGGACGCCAGCCACTTCTGGCTTTCCACCACCAAATCCCTGCTCAGCTCGGGAGCATGCTTGAGGAGAATCTCCGCCGCCTCTTGGGGATTTTGAATGGCGAATTCGTACCCTCTGGCGGTGGCTCGCAAGAACGCCTTTACCTTGTCGGGGTGCTCTTCCATCCAGGCGTTGGACGCCACCAGAACAGGGGAGTAGAAATCAAAAACAGGGTCGCAGTCGGTAAGGAAGAGGAAGTTGGTGTCCAGACCCGCCAGTTGCGTGGCCATGCCGTCCCAGGCATAGTAGACCCAGATGGAGTCCACGCCGGTTTGCAGGGCGGAAACGGCGTCGGTCACCTCGTCATAGATGATATCCACTTCCTCCAACTTTCCTCCATCCTGCTCCACAATGTAACGGACGGTTTCGGTCACCACGGGAGTGCTCCAGGCGGCAAAGCTTTTGCCGCAAAGGTCGGCGGCCGACTGAATGCCGGTTTCTTTTAAGGACACAATGCCGGAGGTGTTGTGCTGCACCACGGCGGCGATGGCGGTCACAGGCAGGGGATTGGAGGAGGCAATGGCGGGGCCTAAGGATTCCTGAAAGTCCACCGCCACCTCGCCGCCGCCGGAGGCAATCAGGGCTAGCGCCGAAGATTCCGGAGGCTGCATAATCTCCACCGAAAGACCTTCCTCCGCGTACCAGCCCTTTTCCAGCGCCACATACATGCCGGTGTGGTTGGTGTTGGGGGTCCAGTCCAGCACCACCCGCACCTGGGAGGAATCCTCCCGCTTTTGGGAGCAGCCGCTCCCCACTAGCAGAACGGCCAACAGAACAATGGCAACCAACTTCTTCATGGCTTCGAATCCTTTCCTTCCCCCTGTCTTGCCCAGGGGGTCATCTTTTTTTCCAGCAGCGCCGTCAGGCGCATGAGGAGGATGCTCAGCCCGCTGACAAAGAAGATGATGGCAAACATCTTGTCAAAGGCATAGCTTTTCCGCACCCGGGTCATGTAAACCCCAAGGCCGGAGGAGCCGCCCAGCCACTCGGCGATGACCGCCCCCACAATGGAATAGCTCACCGCAATCCGCAGGCCGGAAAACAGCCGGGGCAGGGCGCCCGGCAGTTTCAGGTGGAAGAAAATCTGCCGCTCGTTTGCCCCCATGGAGCGCAACAGCACCATAGTGTCGGGGTCCGCTTCCCGAAAGCCGTCCAGAAGCCCCACCGCCACCGGGAAAAAGCAGACCAAAAACACCAGCACAATTTTGGGAGCAGGCCCGTACCCCATCCATAGAACCAGCAGAGGAGCCAGCGCCACCGTCGGCACCGTCTGGGTGATGAGGATGACGGGGTAAAGGGCCCGGTAGAGGTAGTCGCTGCGGTCCATTGCGATAGCCAGCACAAAGGCGGCCGCCACCCCCAGGGTTAAGCCGGCAAAGGCTTCGCCCAGGGAGACGGCGGCATGTCCCATAATGGGGACAAAGTCCGCCGCAAAGGCCCGCACCACGCTGATGGGGGAGGGCAGCAAAAAGGGCGGAATCAGCTTCAACGAGCAGACCAACTGCCAAAGGATCAGCAGCGCCAGCAGCAGGCTGAGGGAATCCCCCTTATTTTTGGTATTTCGAAGTTTTCTTATCAATGGACCATACCCCCTCGGTGGGGTTGAAGAACACTTTTAAGTAGGTGGAAACGCTGGGGGCCCCCTCTTGGATGCAGATGAGCTGGCATTCCTTGGCCAAATCCCACAGAGCGTCAAAGTCGCCCTCCACCGTTGTTTCAAAGGGGCCTACGGTGTAGTTAAGGCCGCTTTTCTGAATGTGGGCGATGACGGCATCCACCACCCGGATGACTTCTTCTCCCTCGACTTGAGGCAGAACTTGAATGGCGATACTTGCTTGAGGCTGTTTCATTACAACATACTCCTTTCCCGACAAAACAAAAACCCGCACGTTTTTGAACCGTGCGGGTAATCAACGGGGAATTTCCCTTGTACTGTTGAACGTTCCCTCCGCCGGCATTACCCGGATCAGGTTCAAGGGTTGCGGCCCTCCATTAGACCGCTCTCAGCCGGAACCATCCAGCACCCCGTTTGTTTAACTTGTCACATACCATTATATCCCACATAGGCAAAATGTCAAGAGCGTGTTGACAAACCGGAAATGGAATTCTATAATAAGGGTGCAATTTCATAGTCTGTTTCAGGGCGAGGTGAAAGTCCTCACCGGCGGTGAAGAGTCTTTGATGGCTACGAGTCCGCGAGCCGTAACACGGCCGACAGGGTAAAAATCCCTGACCGACGGTATAGTCCGGATGGAAGAAACAACGTCTTTTCGACGGTGCCGCTGCGCGCCCTGAGCCTTTGGCTTGGGGCGCTTTTGTGTGCATACATGGCGTGAAACAGGCTAAATTCATGGTAGGAGGAAGCTGAATGTACGCCCAAACTGCAACTTATCACAAAACCAGAAAGATGACCACCCTGGCCGTCATGGGGGCCATCGCCTACGCTCTGATGGTGGTGGGGCGAATTCCCATGGTGCTGTTTTTGAAATACGACCCCAAGGACATTGTCATCACCTTTGCCGGCTTTTTGTTCGGCCCCTTGTCCGCCTTTGGTATCTCCGTGGTGGTTTCCCTGGTGGAGATGATCACCGTCAGCGATACCGGTTTCATCGGCCTTGTGATGAACATTCTCTCCACCTGCGCTTTTTCCTGCACCGCGGCCTATCTTTATCAGAAGAAGCGGACCCAGTCCCGGGCCGTTGTCGGGTTGGTGGCCGGAACTCTTTTGATGACCGCCATCATGCTGGTGTGGAATTACATGATTACCCCGTTGTACTTAGGCGTTCCCCGCAGTGAGGTGGTGGGCTTGCTGGTCCCCGCCATTCTGCCCTTTAACCTCATCAAAGGCGGGCTCAACGCCACCCTCACCCTGCTGCTTTACAAGCCGCTGGTGAAAGCCCTGCGGGCCGCCAACCTTCTTCCCCCGCGGGAAGAGCAGGCGGATGCTACCTCCAACCCCTGGAGCCTTGGGGTCATGCTGGTTGCCGGCGTGGTGCTGGTCACCTGCATTTTGCTGGTACTTACGTTGCGGGGAATCATTTAACGCGGCGATCCGGCGGCAAACGGCCTTTTGCCCGCCGGATTCCAATATTCATTGACATACACCGACAAAGCTGTTATAATGACCTCACAATTAGATAACAATTGGATAACAGCCTTATCGAGAGCGACGGAGGGAACAGGCCCGATGAAGTCCGGCAACCTGCCAGTAGGGCGAGGTGCTAAATCCTGCGGTGCATTCACCGAAAGATGAGGAAGATGACCACACAATGGGCCCGGTCTTCCGGAGCCCTTTTTTAATAGAAGGGAGATGCATTCTCGTGAGCAAGTTTTTATTCACGTCCGAGTCCGTCACGGAGGGACATCCCGATAAAATTTGCGACCAGATTTCCGACGCCATTTTGGACTTTATTCTCAGCAAGGACCCCGCCGCCCGGGTGGCCTGCGAAACGGTGGCCACCACCGGTCTGGTGTTTATCACCGGAGAAATTTCCACCGACTGCTACGTGGACATTCCCAAGATTGCCCGGCAGGTGATTAAGGACATCGGCTACGACAACGCCGAATACGGCTTTGACGGGGACAGCTGCGCCGTCCTCACCGCCATTGACGAGCAGAGCAGCGACATCGCCATGGGAGTCAACCAGGCTTGGGAAACCCGCAACGGGGAAGTCAGCGAACCTCTGGAAGGCGCGGGGGACCAGGGCATGATGTTCGGCTACGCCTGCGACGAAACCCCCGAATTGATGCCCCTTGCCATTTCCCTGGCCCACCGTCTGGCCCGGCAGCTGGCCAAGGTGCGCAAGGACGGAACCCTGCTGTACCTGCGGCCCGACGGCAAGACCCAGGTCACCGTGGAGTACGAGAACGGCAAGCCCGTCCGTGTGGATACGGTGGTCATTTCCAGCCAGCACTCGGCAAACGTCACCCTGGAGCAGATTCGCAGGGACCTCATTCAACATGTGGTGGAGCCCATCATTCCTTCGGAGCTGCTCCAAAACACCCGCTATCTCATCAACCCCACCGGGCGCTTTGTCATCGGCGGCCCCCACGGGGACAGCGGCCTGACCGGGCGAAAAATCATTGTGGACACCTACGGCGGCTACGGCCGTCACGGCGGCGGCTGCTTCTCCGGCAAGGACCCCACCAAGGTGGACCGCTCCGCCGCCTACGCCGCCCGCTACGCCGCCAAGAACATTGTGGCCGCCGGCCTTGCCTCCCGCTGCGAAGTGCAGCTGGCCTACGCCATCGGCGTGGCGCAGCCGGTGTCCATCAACGTCAACACCTTTGAGACGGGCAAATACCCCGACGAAAAGCTGGCCCAGGCGATTCGCAAAGTGTTTGACTTTACCCCCGACGGTATCATCCGGGATTTGGATTTGCGCCGACCTATCTACCGGCAGCTTGCCGCCTACGGCCACATGGGCCGGGAGGACCTGGGCGTTGCCTGGGAGCGCACCGACAAAGTGGACGAGCTCCTCAAAGCCCTTGCAAAATGAAATTTGCCAAACAAAAACCACACCCTCAAAGGTGTGGTTTTTCCTTGTCTAGTAAAACCACTCGCTAGGCGAGTGGTTCAAAAGAGGCTTTTGCCGATGAGAAAGACAATAAAAACTCCCTTTGCTAGAATAGAAGTGCGGTCT
>JAKPGH010000111.1 GCA_029550985.1 Bacillota bacterium | reverse complement strand
GGTCACCTCCGGTTTTGGTTTGTTTTGGTCACTTACCATTCTAAACCAGGGGCCTTGTCTTGGCTCTTCATTTTACACAATTATATGGACTTAACTAATAGAATCGTCATAGGAATCTGCAAAAGGAAGATGAATATGTTCAGAATCGTGATTGCAGATGACGAACCCATTATCCGAATGGACGTCAAAGAAATCCTGGAGCTGAACGGATACGAGGTGGTGGGGGAAGCTTCGGACGGAATCGAAGCCGTGGAAACCTGCCGCAATACCAAACCCGACCTTGTGTTGATGGACATTAAAATGCCCATGCTGGACGGATTAAAGGCGGCGGAGCTCATCCATCAGCAAAAGCTGGCCCGCTGCGCGCTGATGCTGACCGCCTACAACGAAAGGCACATGCTGGAGCAAGCCAAAAATGCCGATGTGATGGGGTACTTAATCAAGCCGGTGGATGAAAAATCCCTCATCCCCGCCATTGAAATTGCGCTGGCCAAGCAAAGCAAAATCGAAAAAATGCACCGCGAGTACGAAAAGACCCGTACGGCTTTGGAATCGCGGAAATACATAGACCGGGCAAAGGGAATTTTGATGGAAAAAAAGAAAATGAGCGAGTGGGAAGCCTACAACTACATGAGAAAGGTGACCATGGACCGAGAGTGTACAATCGCCCGGATTGCCCAAACCATCATTCTGTCCAACCAGTAAGCGGCGAGAGGTTGGCGGCGGTCTGCAAAAAGCACACCAACCTGCGGGACGGCGACATTCAAAAGCTGATGGAGGTAAGCCGCGCCCTCCCCGCCATCAGCGAGCTGGAGGGTTGCGACGTCTTTATCGACTGCCCGACACGGGACAACCAGTGGGCGGTGGTGGTGGCCCAGTGCAGCCCCCCGAAAAACAGCTGTTACAGCCGGGACATGGTGGGGGAACTGGTTCACCGCCACAAGGAGCCGGGGGTGTTCCGCACCCTGGATACCGGGGTGTCCTCTTGAGAGGTGAAGGCGCTGTCGGATGAAAACAGGCTTATCCGGCAAAATGTCAGCGCCATCCAAAGCGACGACCAGCGCATCATCGGCGTCCTCATCGCGGAGCGCGGCGCGCACAATACCGGCCACGGGGCAAAGCAGGCGCAAAACCCGCCGCCCCATACCGGCAAAGAGCTTTACAACATCGCCTCTCACCTCAACGAGGCGATGATTCACTTTAACACCATGGGAGTCGCCACCTTTGCCAACCAAAAGGCAAAGGAGCTTTATCGAAGCATCGGCTATCGGGACGAGATTGTGGGCATGTCCTTTGACAATCTGGTGCTGAGCGCCTACACCATGGACGACGTGATGCGGCAGCGCCGCATCGAACACCAGGAAGTGGCCGTCGGCAGCTACATTCTGAATATGGTGGCCGTCACCGTCGAAGAGGACAACCAATGCCTCGGTGTGATTTTACTCATAAAAGACACAACCGAGAATAAGATGAAAGAGAAGGAACTGATTTTTAAGTCCGCCGCCATTGACGAAATCCATCACCGGGTGAAAAACAACCTGCAGACCATCGTCAGTCTCATCCGCCTGCAGGCCCGGCGCTCCGCCAACCAGGAAGTGCGCCAGGTCTGCCATGAGATTATCAACCGCATTTTCAGCATCTCCCTCACCCACGAGATGATGGTGCAAAATGATGTGGACCTGATTGACGTCAAGGAAATGCTGTGGCGGATGGTTCACAACACCAAAAGCTACAGCATCCCCGACGACTTTGATTTGGAAATCGACCTGAAAGGAGACAGCTTCTATTCCCGGTCCGACACCGCCACGGCCATCGCCATGATTGTCAACGAGCTGTTGCAGAACTCCATCAAGCACGGCTTTCCGGGCCGGGCGGCGGGCCGCATCGCCATTGAAATCTCCTGCCGGGAAAGATGCGCCTCCATTCAGTTTTCCGACAACGGCGTTGGCTTCCAGCCGAATCAAACCCCGAAAAAGGATGGTTTGGGGCTCAAGCTGGTGCGAAGCCTTGTGAAAGAAAAACTTTGCGGCGACCTGAAGGTGGAAAGCTCCGCCCAGGGGACCGCCGTCCTCTTTGAATTTATCAACGACGACCAACCCCATACACAACCCCCGACAACCGCATAGAGTTACCAATATGCAACGGCGTATATTGGGAGAAAGGCAACGGAGCCCAAAGGAAATCCTCTGCTGGATTTCCTTGGGCTTTTTTGTATCAATGGCCAACATAACAAGCTGTTCCGGGTGCGACCGCACCTGGCGTAGGAAGGGAGTGAATAAGGCGCGGGAAGAGTTCGGTTTTACGGTTGTTTCAAATTTTGCAGGAACCGTAATGTAGCCTGAGACAACAATACGAAGACAGGAAGGTGCGAATATGATCAACGATCCGATCAAAAGCAGTATTCTCAGCATGAAAATCATCCCCAATGTCAACGAAGACGTTGCCAAAGCATTGAACCTTCCCGAAGGGCACCGCAGCATCGGCATGTTCACCGCAGACAGCGACGACGTCTCCTACACCGCGCTGGACGAAGCCACCAAAAAAGCCGATGTGAAGGTGGTTTACGGAAGGTCCTTCTACGGCGGCGCCGCCAACGCCAACACCAAGCTGGCCGGCGAAGTCATCGGCATCATTTCGGGCCCCAACCCCGCCGAAGTGCGCAGCGGCCTGGACGCCATCGTCAACGTGGTGGAAAATGAAGCCCATTTCGTCAGCGCCAACGAGGACGACACCATCGTCTACTATGCCCACTGCATTTCCCGTACCGGCTCCTACCTGTCGTCCATCGCCGGCATTGCGGAAGGCGAACCCCTTGCCTATCTGATTGCTCCTCCGTTGGAAGCCATGTACGGCGTGGACGCGGCGCTGAAAGCGGCCGAAGTTCGCATGGTCGCCTTCTACGGTCCTCCTTCCGAAACCAACTTTGGCGGCGCTCTGCTCACCGGCAGCCAGTCTGCCTGCAAAGCCGCTTGCGACGCCTTTGCCGAAGCGGTGAAATATGTTGCAAGCAACCCCGTTAAATACTAGGGAACTCGCTTATGAAAGCGATTGGCATGATTGAAACCAACGGCCTGTTGGCTTCCGTCGAAGCGGCCGACGCCATGCTCAAGGCAGCAAATGTCACCTTGCTGAGCAAGGAGCGAACCGGTGGCGGACTGATGACGGTCCTGGTCACCGGCGACGTGGGCGCCGTCAAGGCGGCGGTGGACGCCGGCATTGCAGCCGCCGCAAAGGTGGGAAAGGTGCTGTCCTCCCATGTCATTCCCCGGCCCCACGACGAAGTGGCCGATATGCTGCGGGAACGGCACAGCCCCGCCTCTCCTCCGGCAGCCCGGCAGGAGGATTCGCCCCTGCCGCCGGAAGATCCGCAGGTAAAACCGGAGCAGCTGGCGGAACCGGAGCAGCCGGAGCAGCCGGAAGAAGCCGACTCCAAGCCTTCCGACAGCACATCCTCCGGGCTGCGCAAAACCGAAGAGGAGCTGCAGGCCATGAAGGTGGTGGAGCTTCGTTCCCTGCTGCGCAAGCTGCCCCACAAGACCCTCACTCCCGAGGAAATCAAATACGCCAATCGGGAAACGCTGCTGCAGGACATTCGCAGGGCCTATGAAGCAGAAGACCGTCAATAAAAAGGAGGCATTACCATGGCCATTACCACAGCGCTTGGAATGATTGAAACCAAAGGACTGGTCGGCTCCATCGAAGCGGCCGACGCAATGGTCAAGGCGGCCAACGTCACCTTAATTGGCAAGGTGCACGTAGGCGGCGGACTGGTCACCGTCATGATTCGGGGCGACGTCGGAGCCGTCAAGGCGGCAACCGACGCGGGAGCGGCCGCCGCCCAGCGGGTGGGGGAACTGGTTTCGGTTCACGTCATTCCCCGCCCCCATGAAGAAGTGGAGAGAATTTTGCCTCGCATCGGGTAATTCGACACCGGTCGAACAGGCCATGCACGGCAGGAAAGGGTGCGCTTATGTTTGACAGCCAGCGAGTGGAACATCTGTTGTTGCAAACCGCCCAATCCCTGAAACAAAACGGCAGCTTTGTCAAAGGGCAGGAGCTTCTGGCGGGGGTGGATTTGGGCACCGCCTACATCGTGCTGGTGGTGGTGGACGCCGCCGGCCAGCCCGTCGCCTGCGAAATGGAAGGGGCCCAGGTTCTCAAGGACGGCCTGGTGGTGGACTACATAGGAGCGGTGGAAACGGTAAGGCGGCTCAAGCAGCGGGTCGAAGACCGCCTGGGAGTCTGCCTTTCCAAGGCGGCCATAGCCGTTCCCCCCGGCACGGGCACCGCCGACCAGAGAACCCACCGGTACATCGTGGAAGCCTGCGACCTGGAAGTGGTCCGCATTTTGGAGGAACCGGTGGCGGCCAACGCGGTGTTGCAGATTGAAAACGGGGTCATTGTGGACGTGGGGGGTGGCACCACCGGCCTTTCGGTCATCAGGGATAGAGAGGTGGTGTTCACAGCCGACGAGGCCACCGGCGGCACCCACATCAGCCTGGTGTTGATGGGAAGATACGGGCTGACTTTCGAGCAGGCGGAGGAAATGAAGCAAAATCCCGCCTTGCATCCGGAGGTTCTGCGGACGGTGATGCCGGTTCTGCAAAAGATGGCTTCCATCGTACGGGCCAACATCCAGGGGTTTGAGGTGGACTGCGCCTATCTGGTCGGTGGCACCTGCTGCCTGACCGGCATAGAGGAGGTCTTTGCCCGGGAGCTGGGCATCCGCACCTACAAGCCATCCAATCCCCTTCTGGTGACCCCCTTAGGCATCGCCCTTGGCTGTGCAGAGCAGGAATCGGCCGAATATCCCACGCCCAGGCAGGCCAACGCAGCCGCCGGCCTGGGACAGCGAGGAGGATACGCCCTATGTTAATCGGCAAAATCATCGGCAACGTGTGGGCTACACGAAAAAGCGAAAGCCTCAACGGCTACAAGCTGATGATTGTTCAGCCCTACGAGTATCCAAACCATCCCAAGGCATACCCCCTGGTGGCGGTGGACACCATCGGCGCCGGCGTCGGCGAAATGGTTCTGGTGGTTTCCGGCAGCTCGGCGCGGCTGGCGGCGGGCGACCACACCCACCCCGTCGACCACACCATTGTGGGCATCATTGATAAAGTCGACCTGCAGGAGGAGTAGTACACACCCGGACTTAAGGTCCCAATTTGAAGTGTGAAGGAGCGGTTCACTATGTCAATTAGCACAGTCATCATCTATATCATGTTGTTCTTTATGATTGTCGGCGTTGCGGACCGTGTGATATTCAACAATAAATTCGGCTACGGCAAACAGTTTGAGGAAGGTATTATGGCTATGGGTTCCCTGGCCATCGCCATGGTGGGTATCATGTGCTTCGCGCCGGTTCTGGGCAATCTGCTCACCCCCGTCATCAGCCCGCTGTACCGCATGATTGGCGCCGACCCGGCGATGGTGGCAGGTTCCTTTTTGGCCATCGACATGGGCGGATACCCTCTGGCCAAGGTAATGACCGACAACGTGCAAATTCATCACCTCTCCGGCATCTACATCGGAGCCATGATGGGCGCCACCGTTGTCTTTTCCATTCCGGTCTCCCTGGGCATCATCGAGCCGGAAGACAAACCCTTCCTGGCTAAGGGAATGCTGGCCGGCTTTATCGCCATTCCCTTCGGCGCGCTGGTGTCCGGCATTTTGAGCGGCATTCCCATCGGCGTCGCCATCATCAACCTGGTGCCTTCCATCATTTTGTCCATTCTCTTCGCCCTGGGCCTTTGGAAGATTCCGGAAGGCATGCTCAAGGGCTTTAACGTATTCGCCCGCTTTATCACCGCTCTCATCACCATCTGCCTGGGCGCCGCCATCATCGAAGGACTGGTGGGCATCCAGGTCATCCCCGGCATGGACCCCATCGGCCCTCAGCTGGAGACGGTGGGAATCATCGCCATCACCCTGGCGGGCGCCTATCCACTGGTCCACTTCATCACCACCGTATTCTCCAAACCCCTGATGAGTCTTGGCAAGTTGATGGGGGTCAACGACGTGGCTGCCGCCGGCATCATTGCCTGCCTTGCCAACAACATCCCCATGTTCGGCATGCTCAAGCGGATGGATGAGCGGGGCAAGATTTTGTCCGTCGCCTTCTCGGTCTGCGCCTCCTTTGCCCTTGGCGACCATCTGGGTTACGCCTCCGCTCAGGAGCCTGCGGTCATCATGCCCATGATTGTTGGCAAAATTGCGGGCGGCGTGGTCGCCATTGTCATCGCCAGCCTGCTGGTGGTAAAGAAATCCCCCAAGACAGCGGAAGTGTAGTGCCATGAATATTACGCCGGAAGCTTTAGAACAAATTATTCGGAAAATTATTGCCGAAAGCGTTGCCCTGAAAGACTCGCAACCGTGGAAACAGACCGACCCTTCCGGGGTGATTCATATTGAAGCCCCCAAGGTGACCTGCGAGAAGTTTCCCTTTCCCATTCCCAGCAACCGAGTCTTTTTAAAGGACGTGCTCACCGTGGAGGAAAGTCCGCGCCTGGGCTGCGGCATCATGGAGATGGAAGAAACCAGCTTTGAATGGACCCTGACCTACGACGAAGTGGATTTCGTCATGGAAGGCACCCTGGAAATCATCGTCGACGGGCGCAAGGTCTCCGCCAATGCGGGTGAGCTCATCTATATCCCCAAGAACACCAAAATCCATTTTTCCACTCCAAACAAGACCCGCTTCCTGTACGTGGTCTACCCTGCCACCTGGGCTGAAGGCGGTAACTGAAGAAAGGGGTCCCGGTATGAACCGCATTTACGCATCACCCAAATTGCTGTTCGGAGAAAACGCACTACAGGGGCTGGAGGAACTGCCGCCGGGACCCATTTGCATTGTCACCGACCCCTTTCTGGTAACATCCGGCGGCGTGAAGGCCGTCACGCAGGTGCTGGACCGCCAGCAGCGCAGCTATACCATCTTTTCGGAGATTGAGCCGGACCCGTCCATTCAAATAGTCAGCCGCGGCCTGCAGCATATCTTTCGGCACAAGCCGGATACGGTGATTGCGCTGGGGGGAGGCTCCGCCATCGACGCCGCCAAGGCGATTCTGTATTTCTGCGTCCGGTTCAAAGCCGGATTTATGGACCGCAAATACATCCACAAGCCCTACTTCGTGGCCATCCCCACCACCAGCGGAACCGGCTCGGAGGTCACCTCCTACGCGGTGGTCACCGACCGGGAAAACAACGTCAAAATCCCCCTGAGCGATCAGGTGATGATTCCCGATATGGCCATTTTGGATGCGGATTTTACCAAAACGCTGCCGCCGGATCTTGTGGCCAACACGGGAATGGACGTGTTGACCCACGCGGTGGAAGCCTTTGTTTCCAGGCAGGCCAACGATTTTAGCGACATGTACGCCAAAAGCGCCGCCCAGATTGCTTTCAACCATCTGCCGGCGCTGTATAGGCAAATTGAAAACCAAACGCTTCGGGAAAAAATGTACACCGCTTCCACCATGGCGGGCCTTGCCTTTACCAATTCGGGGCTGGGCATCAACCACTCCATCGCCCACACGCTGGGGGCACAGTTCCATATTCCCCACGGAAGGGCCAACGCCATGCTGCTGCCCTATTCCATCGCCTACAACGCCGGACTCAGCCCCTACCGGAAGGAAGGGGTGCCTCACCGCTACGCGGAGCTGGCCCGCCACCTGGGGTTTGATTATCTCGACGACAAAATGGCAAGCCGTGCGCTGATTGCGGTGACGGAATCCCTTAATCAGCTGCTTGGCATCCCCTCCTCGCTGAAAGCGTTGGGGGTGGAGCGCCCGGTGCTGGAGGAAAAACTGGACGGGTGCATCCAAACCATTCTCAGCGACATGTGCACCGCCTCCAACCCGGTGGAGATTACCCCCGTGGAATTGCGGCAGCTCCTGCTGGATGTGTACGAAGGCAAAGCCCTGTGGAAGTAAGAGCCGACCTGCGTGGGAAAGGAAGGTGATGGTTTGACCGCAGAAACGCAACGCATCATTCAGGAATATGTACCCGGCAAGCAGATTACCCTTGCCCATCTGATTGCCCATCCCGCCCAGGATTTATACAAAAAGCTGGGGCTTTCCGGCGAATACAAAACCGCCATCGGGATTTTGACCATCACCCCCAGCGAAGCCGCCATGATTGCGGCGGACATTGCAACCAAAACGGCGGCGGTGGAAATTGGATTTGTGGACCGGTTCAGCGGCTCTGTGGTGATCACAGGGGACGTGGCTTCGGTGGAGGCGGCCCTCCAGGCGGTGCTGGACCTGCTCTGCGGCAAAATGCGCTTTGCTTCCACCGAAATTACCAGGTCATAAGCAAGGGAATGGTAGTGAAACAGAAAAAAATTATTTTAATTGGCAAAACGGGCAGCGGCAAAACCACCCTCATCCAAAAGCTGGAGGCGCGGGAACTGGTTTACCGCAAAACCCAGGCCATCGAATTCTATCTTCATTTTATCGACACGCCCGGAGAATACCTGGAAAACCGAAAGTTTTACAGCGCGCTGATTGTCACCTCCGCCGACGCCGACCTGGTGGGGCTGGTGGAGGACTGCACCAGCGAGGAAGGGTGGCTGCCCCCCGCTTTTGCCTCCACCTTTGCAAAGGAAACCATCGGCATCGTCACCAAAACAGATCTTGCAAGGGGCCCCGAGCAGATCCAGGCGGCTCGGGAACGGCTGATCCAAGCCGGAGCCGCGCGGATTTTCGAACTGTCCGCGGTGCTGGGAGAAGGCGTGGACCCACTGGCCCGGTACCTGGGGTTGTAGTTCCTGTCGGGGACCTTGAAAGGAGCGAGCTGTTTTTGAAAGAAGTGGTGCTCAGTGTGGGGATTGACATCGGCACCTCCACCACCCAGGTGGTGTTTTCCAACATCACGGTGGAGAATCTGGCCTCCGATTTTTCGGTGCCCCGCATTGAGATTGTGGACAAACAAATCATCTACCGCAGCGACATCTACTTTACCCCCCTGCTCTCGCCCACTCAAATCGACATGGCAGGCGTGCGCAAGATTGTCGCCGCCGAATACGCCAAGGCGGGCGTCGACAGGAAAAAAATCCAAACCGGAGCGGTGGTCATCACGGGGGAAACGGCCCGCAAGGAAAACGCCAACGAAGTGCTGCTGCACCTCAGCGAGTTTGCCGGAGACTTTGTGGTGGCGACGGCAGGCCCCGATTTGGAGAGCATCATCGCCGGCCGCGGCGCCGGAGCGGATTTGTATTCCAAACAGCACGGCACCACCGTGGCCAACTACGACATCGGCGGAGGAACCTCCAACTTTGCCCTCTTTTCCAACGGAAACCTTCTGAGCACCGGCTGTCTGGACATCGGGGGGCGGCTGATAAAGGTGGACCCCGACACCAAACGCATCACCTACATAGCCCCCAAAATTCAGAAGCTGATGCAGTGGAAGGGCATCGATTTGGCGGAAGGGAGCGCTGCCGATTTGGCCAAGCTGCAGCGGGTGGTGCAGGCGATGGCCGATTTGCTGGCCATGTCCCTGGGGCTGATGGAAAAGGATGCCTTTTACCCCACCATCCTTACCCGGGAGGGGCACGACGTCCATTTGCCCCAGCCCATCCGGCACCTGTGCTTTTCAGGAGGGGTGGCGGACTACATCTACCATCCCACTCCGGAGAACGTCTTCCGCTATGGGGATATCGGCATTTTGCTGGGGCAGGCCATCGCATCCTCCCACGCCTTTGCCAAAATCCCCCGTATTCCCGCCAGCGAGACCATTCGGGCCACCGTGGTGGGGGCGGGTTCCCACATCACCGAAATCAGCGGGAGCACCATCGATTACGACCTTGCCATTCTGCCCAGCAAGAATCTGCCCATCCTCAAGCTTTCGCCGGAGGAAGAGGTATCCGGTCAGAGCATCGCCCAGGCCATTGCCCGCAAGCTGCGGTGGTTTGAAGTGGACGGAGTGCTCCAACAGGCCGCCATTGCCATGACCGGCAAGCGCAGCCCCAGTTTTAAGGAAATCACCGAAGTGGCAAAGGGGATTGTAGAAGGCGCTGCTCCCATTTACCAAGGAGGGATGCCACTGGTCGTTGTGGTGGAGCACGATATGGCCAAAGTGCTGGGACAGAGCATCAACAGCCTGCTGGATTACCGGTACCCCGTGCTCTGCATCGACGCCATTCGGGTGGATCAGGGCGACTACATCGACATTGGCAAGCCCATCGCAAACGGCAGCGTACTGCCGGTGGTGATAAAAACCCTTGTATTCAAATAAAAAGTAAAGGAGTGCTGGGTTTTGAAGCTCAAGACCAGATTGTTTGGAAGAACCTACGAATTCCACAGCATCAAAGAAGTTCTGGCCAAAGCCAATGAGGAAAAAACCGGCGACAAGCTGGCGGGAATTGCGGCCGAAAGCGCGGAGGAGCGCATTGCCGCCAAGGTGGTGCTGTCGGAAGCCACCGTCGCCGATCTGCGCAACAACCCCGTGGTGGATTACGACGAGGACGAAGTCACCCGGGTCATTCAGGACCAGGTGAACGAGAAAATCTACAACGAATTTAAGAACATGACCATCGCCGAGCTGCGGGAATATATTCTGGACGAAAACACCACCACCGCCGACATCCGGCGCCTTTCTCGGGGCCTTACCTCCGAAGTGATTGCAGGGGTCACCAAGCTGATGTCCAACCTGGACCTGGTCTACGGCGCCAAGAAAATTCGGGTCACCGCCACCTGCAACACTACCATCGGCCTGCCCGGCACCTTCTCCACCCGCCTGCAGCCCAACCACCCCACCGACAACCCCGACGGCGTCATCGCCTCGGTGATGGAGGGCTTAAGCTACGGCGTAGGCGACGCGGTGATCGGATTGAACCCGGTGGACGATTCCATCGCCAGCGTATCCCGTATCATGCACCTCTTTGCCGACTTCCGCAAGAAATGGGAAATTCCCACCCAGACCTGCGTTTTGGCCCACGTGACCACCCAGATGGAGGCCATTCAGAAAGGCGCCCCCGCCGACCTCATCTTCCAGTCCATTGCGGGAACCCAGAAGGGAAACGAGGCCTTCGGCATCAGCGCCTCCCTCCTCCAGGAGGCCAGAGAGCTGATGCTGACCCAGGGGACCGCCGTTGGCCCCAACGTGATGTACTTTGAAACCGGTCAGGGCTCCGAGCTTTCCTCCGACGCCCATCACGGAGCCGACCAGGTGACTTTGGAAGCCAGATGCTACGGCTTCGCCAAGAAATTCCAGCCCTTCCTGGTCAACACGGTGGTAGGGTTCATCGGCCCCGAATACCTGTACGACTCCAAGCAGGTCATCCGCGCCGGCCTGGAAGACCACTTCATGGGCAAGCTCACCGGCATCTCCATGGGTTGCGACGCCTGCTACACCAACCACATGAAGGCGGACCAGAACGACATCGAAAATCTGGCCGTGCTGCTGGTGGCCGCCGGCTGCAACTACGTCATGGGAATTCCTCACGGCGACGACGTCATGCTC
>JAKPGH010000095.1 GCA_029550985.1 Bacillota bacterium | reverse complement strand
CCGCCGCTTCCACCAAAGCGGTCACTTGTGCCCGCTCCGCCTGTTCCGGCATGGGGCCGCAGCTGGACAGATAGCGGACCGAAAAGCTCTCCCGGCCACTGGAAATGCCGTCGTACACCTCGGCGGCGTAGGCCGCCAGCTTTTGGGTGTACCGCATCCGCATCCAGGTGATGTACCCGGCGTACTCCACAAGGCTTGCGTCCCAAACCTCCAGCATGTCGATGAGCTGGTAGTTGAGCTGGGCGTCCTTGAGCACCACCGCCCGCTGCCTTAAAATTCGCTCGTAGGAATCCAGCACCTTTTCGTATTTGGGGTAAGCCTGGCACAGGGAGGTGTCCAGCAGGCTGCGCCGTTTTTGCGGCTCTTTTTTGATGAGGTCCAGGTGGTCGGGAGAAAAAACCACGGCGCAAAACCGCCCCGAAAGCAGGGAACGGCGCTCCAGCTTGATGCCGTTGAGGTTCACCTGTTTTTTGTCGCTTTCCGCCCCAAAGGCCAGCTCCGCCGTCTGGCTTCTGCCTTCGGCGAAGAAGGTAAGGGAAAGCCTTGCACTCTGGCCGCCAAAGCGGATGTAGTCGCCGTCCCTGGCCCCCCGAAAGCTTCTGGCTCCGGTAAACAGCCAAATGGCTTCCAGCAGGTTGGTCTTGCCCTGGGCGTTGTCCCCCCAGATGACGTTGACGGCGGGGTGAGGCTGAAGAACCAGGTCGGACAGGTTCCGAAAACCCGAAAGCCGCAGTACCTCAACGTACACCGCCGATTACCTCGTATTGGGTTTCGTCATCGGCCACCTGCACCGTCATGCCGGGGTACAGCTTCTTGCCCCGCATGGTGCAGGTTTCCCCTTCGACCGAAACCTGGCCTTCCTGAATCAAAATCTTGGCTTCTCCGCCCGTTTCGCAGACGCCGGCAAACTTGAGAAAGCTGTCCAGTTTGATAAATTCGGTGGTAATGGCAATTTGTTTAACCTTCATGTTTGAGCCTCACTGGCAGAACAAGGAATAAAAATTCTTCTCCCTCCAAAGGCAACACCTTAATGGGGGACAAGGGCCCCGAAAGTTCCAGCCGCACTTCGTCGCAGCCGGTGGCCTTTAGCGCGTCCATAATATATTTGTTGTTAAAGCCCATCTCCACCCCTTCGCCCTGCAGGGTGCAGCCGACCTCGTCGTAGCTCTTGCCCAGAGGAGTGGAACAGGAAATTTGAATGCTGCCCTGGGGGTCGAAGAAGATGCGAAGGGGGCTGCGCAGACGATCGGATATCAGCAGGGAAGCCCGCTCCACCCCTTCCATAAACTCCCGGGTGTTGGTGATGACGGTGGTCTTGCATCCTTTTGGAATGGAAACCTTGTAGTCCAAGAATTCTCCTTCCAGCAGGCGGCTGACCACATTGTAGCTGTCGATGGAAAAGACGATGTGGCGCTTGCTCACCGTCAACACTGCAGGATTTTCGGAATCTTCCTTCAAAAGTTTTACAATTTCTGCCAGGACCTTTCCCGGCACCACAAAGCTCATAGTTTT
>JAKPGH010000075.1 GCA_029550985.1 Bacillota bacterium | reverse complement strand
GAATCTTGGTGCCGCGCTGACGCACCAGAATGTTTCCTGCCAGTACGAACTGAACGTCGGCCCGCTTGACGCCCAGGCGCTTAGACTCGCTGTCCCGGCCGTTCTTGGTGGAGCCTACTCCCTTTTTATGAGCAAAATACTGCATGCTCAGTATAATCATGATCGTTACACCTCCGAAACGGTTATGTGTTGTGGAAACTCCTGCTCTAAGAGGGTGAGATGCAGGTAGAGCGCCTGCAAAAATTCCCGTGCTCCCTCTTGCGGAAAGGCGGGAAGAGTCAGGCTCACCCTGTTCTCCTCCACCGAAACCGTTGCGGGAACTCCTAGAATTTCGGTAATGCCGTTGGCAGTGAGCTGCACTGCCGAAGTTACGCTGGCGCAGACAATGTCCTCCCCTTCGGGGGCATAGTCCGCGTGGCCCGTTACCTCAAAGCCTTCCAGGCCAAGGGGCGACCGGGTAAAAATTGCGCGTACCACTGACTAATTAAAGGGTGATGGACTCAACCTGCACCTTGGTATAGGGCTGGCGATGTCCCATCTTGCGTTTGGAATTCTTCTTGGGGCGGTAGGTAAAGACGGTGATCTTCTTACCCTTGCCGTTCTTCAACACTTTTGCGGTTACCTTGGCGCCTTCCACCAGGGGCTTGCCGATGACCACTCCGTCATCCTTGCCCACAGTCATAACCTTTTCGAAGGTGACGGTGGAATTTTCTTCTGCGTTCAGCTTTTCGATGTAAATGACATCGCCTTCCTGAACGCGATACTGTTTACCGCCCGTTTCAATTACTGCGTACATTTTATAGGCACCTGCCTCTTTCTAAGACTCGCTGCGCAGGGTGGCAACCTGTAAAAAGGCGCACTTCAACCCAGAACATGCGGCATTTGATATCATATCACAGCTTGCGGCCTCTTGTCAAGGGCTTATCCCGCTGTGTTTTCCCCCTGCATGCGGAGAATGCGCCGGTTCACCTCTTCCAGATAGGCGGCGCTGGCGGCGATGTCTTCCCGCAGGCTGTGTTTGACCCGCCCTTCGATGGAAATGGTGCCCTGATAGCCCATGCCCTTCAGCAGGGCGCAGACCGAGAAGAAATCGATGGCGCCAAATCCGGGGAAGTAGCGGTTGTTGTCGGAGACGTGAAGGTTATGGTAAAGGCTTTGATGCCGGGTCAGGGCATAAGCCGTACTTTCTTCTTCAATATTCATGTGATAGGTGTCGGGCAGGATGAAAACCTTGTTCTTCACCTTGCGGGCAAAGGCGGCGCCCTCCGCCATGGTGTTGACCAGCGTGGCCTCGTAGTGGTTGGTGGACTCCAGATAGACGGGCACCTGGATTTCGTCGTTGAGGGCGGTCACCTCGGCGAGGGACTTGAGCATCTGCTCGGTGGCCTTTGCTTTATCCTGCCCGGCTCCTCCCTTGATAAACCCGCAGATGACGCCCGCGCCGCATCCGGCGGCAAACTGCATCATCTGCGCAAGCTCTTCCACCGTCCTGCACCGGACGGCTTCGTCGGTGGAGGAAAGGCTCAGCCCGTTGCGGTTGGCGTAAAATCCCGTGGCCACCATGGTCAGGCGCAACCCGTAGCGGCCCAAAAATTCCGTCAAGCGTTCGGGGTTGGAAAAGTCCACCAGATTGAGCTCCACCCCGTAAAACCCCAGCTCCTGCAACTGGGCAAGGGTGGCGGCAAAATCCGGATCCTCATACAGGTTTGCGGGAGGCGTCAGTTGAATGCAAAGGGGAAATGGATAGCGGCTCATGATTGTGTCACTCCTTAATGATATATCAGAACATGCGGATATTTATACTTCCCAAGGAGGATGTTCCGCAGGCAGGTCCCAAGCGTCGATTCCCGGCGGGAGATCCCACGGGTCCTTTCCGGTGGAGCCGATATACGGCTGCGATTCGAACTTTTCTTCCGAATAGCTATACCAATAAGCGTCCCCCTGCTCCCGGGGCTGTGCCGGGAGAGGGGTTGCGCCTTTTTCCTTTGCCGTTTTGGTTTTCTTTTGCTTTTGAGAAGCAGCGGCACGCTCCCTTAACTCGTAAAAAGGGTCGTCGTTGGGCTGTTGCGGGTTACGGTCAACGTTCAATCCGGCCTGCTCCGAAAGCCAGTCTGCAAAGCGGCCGTGCCCATGTCGCTTCCACAGTTGGGACATCGCCACTCCAATAATTACCGCCACGGGAATCAATCCCGGGATCGCGCACAGAATCAGTATCCCTGCAATCGCCAGCAGCACCTTCCACGGCCGCTTGTTGGACATGATGGATCCCTCATTTCCTCAATACAGCCTGTAATCCCCTCTGCTGAGCGCGGCGTCGTCGAGAATCACCGTGACATCCCGCAGGCCGCGGAGAAAGCCGTTCATATCCTCGCTAAAGCTTTCCACGTCGCCGGGTTTGCCCACATACTGGCCCTGGGCCAGGGTGCCGCCCAGTTCCGACAACTTGTTCATACAGGCGATGGTGTCCACTCCTTCAAAAATGGTACCGCATTGCAGCTTATCCGCCATGGATAAGATTCTTTTCACATCCTGCTGCCGCTCGGGGTTTTTGTCCAAATCCTTCATAAAGCTCTTGTGGAGCTTCAAATAATCAATTTTCATCCCCTCCAGCATCTCCAGGGACTGAATGCCCCGGTCGATGTCGCTAATGGCCAGCTTCATTCCGGTGTCGGTGAGTTTTTTGGCCTGCACCTTGGCAATCTCAGGGTCCAGCCGAATGACGTGGAGGCTTACCACCACCGTCAGCAAAGCGGGCTCCACCTGAAATTCTGACATACACCGGGCAAAAAAGGCGTCGATATCGGTTTTGTAAAAATCCAGTTCCCCGATGCCCACCATAATGGGGAGAGGAATATTCCCCGCTTTGCGCCATTTGTTGATGGTGCGGCAAACCTGGTAAACCACCTTTAGGTTGGAGGCGGGCAGAAGGCTGCCGTCAAACAGTTGGGTACGGGAGGTGTCGTTGGTTTCCTCGTATCCCCAGCGGGCCATGGAATCGCAGGAGGCAATCCGCTTGCTGGCCATCAGCAGCTGGGGACGCAGGTAGAGGGTAAAGTCGTCGGCATACTGGTGCTCGTTGTAGTCCTCCAGCGCCGACTCCCCGTACAGAAAGCTGCTGAGCATGGTGCTGTTGTAAACGGAATAGGTTTCGCCCTTGGCGATTTTGATGGTGTGGCGAGCGATGTTGGCCCGGCGAATCAGCGTGAAAATATCGTAGTCGCCGGGTTGCTCGGTAATGGCGACCCCCATGCACACCTGCAGGCCGCCTTTGGAGCCGATGTCGTTGCGAAGGGTCTCCCCCGTTCTGCGCAGCCGCTCAAAAATATCCTGCAGCTGGTTTTCGTCCAGATAGACAATCAAAGCCACAAAGTGGTCGGCGGAAAGCCGGCTCATCATGGCCCCTTCCGGCAGAATCACCTTCATTTCCTGCGAGACGCGGGTGATGACGTAATCCCCGGTGGAAAATCCCCGCAGAGTATTGATAAACCGAAAACGGTTGAAGTCAAAATAAAGGAGTGCAAACTTCTGCCCGCTTTCCGCCACGCTGTGGAGAAAATTCTGGCAGTCCAGAAGGTATCCCCGCCTGATTTTAAAGTTGCTCAGGCGGTCGTACTCTTCGGCGCTTCCCTTTTTATCCGCCATCGGCGTTACTTTTTTCTTTTCCCGTTCTTCCTCCGGGTAATCGGCGAAATAATCCACCAAATCCACAAGCTGTTCCGATTGGTCCGCATTTTCCTGCTGTTCCCCCAGCAGGTCTAT
>JAKPGH010000059.1 GCA_029550985.1 Bacillota bacterium | reverse complement strand
CCAGACCATAGTCCGCAATTCTCTAAGCCGATACCAAGGCTATGCCAGTCCATCGCAGACCATCCTTGATCGTTTGGGGCAGTTTACAGGTTGTGCAGACTGGACCAAAGGGGTTGCTCGAATCCGCTGCCAAGATTGTGGCCATTCGTACTTCAGGCCTTTTTCCTGCAAGGTTTTCCACCTTTGCCCATCCTGCGACCAAAAACGAACATTGTTATACGCCGAATATTTATCCGAGGAGCTGTTACTCGATCTACCGCATCGGCAATTTGTTTTTACGATTCCCAAGATTCTCCGACCATACTTTAAATCCGATAAACGATTGTTTGGCGAGGTATCCAGACTCATATTCTCCCTGCTATCTGGATTTTTCTCCCTGGCCGCCGGGCAAGAACTACTTTGCGCCTGTGTTGTCAGTTACCAAAAGGCCGATCGAGAAGCCCTCAGCCAGTATGTCGTGCGCGGCGCTACCTGTGCAGAAAAAATCCAGTATGATTCAGCTTCCGACACGGTAATCTGGACAGCTGCACCTAAGGGATTCTACAAAGGAAAAACAGAGACCTTCAAAGGCTTTGAATTCGTCGACCAATTGGTAGCTCATTTACCGCCACGACGGGTTCAATTGGTCCGCCGCTATGGTGTATACGCCGGAAAAGTCCGTAAGCAGTGGCAAGAACGGCCAAGTATTTACCGCTTGGCACCAGAGAATTGGCAAAAAGACCACCCAAGCCAGTCCCAAATTGTTCAAGCAAAAGCACAAGAGAATGGCGTACCATCTCGGCGGCGGTGCAGCTGGGCCCCTCTCCACTCACCAGGCGATAGAACTCCCGCCTGATATGGGCCCAGCATCCCACATGAACGATCTCCGGCCGCCGGCCAATGCGGGTGTAGCCGCTGTACCCGTCGGTCTGTAGGTACCCCGAGAAGTTCCCGATGATAGATGCCGCCACATCCCCCGAAACGGGAGTCGGCATATTCAAACCAGATGATGGGCCGGGGTGGGTCCGTCGACCCAGGAGCCACTTTGAAGCCCCGGGCAACCCACATCCGGGATTGACTCGTCGCGGGCCGCTCTGGCTCGTGCAACACCTGCGTCACCGTCTCATCCATCCCCAGCACCGGCGACGACCGCAGGTCCTCCTTCATCCGCTGCCACAGGGGCTCGAGTTCCTCACTTACCCGCAGAATCATCCGGGCCATGGTCCCCCGCCCAAGCTCAAGGCCCATCCGCTCGAAGGCCGCCTCCTGTCGATACAAGGACAGCCCATCAACATACTTACTCACGATGATGAACGCTGCCGTGCTGTTGGCATACTGGCTTCCCTTCGCAATCTTCGCCGGGGCCGGAGCGGTGACTACCGCCGGTTCATCGTGGCCGATGAAGTCGTCGCAGGTGCAGGGGCCGTATTTCCGTCGCACATGCACCTTCACCACCACCTTCGCAGGGATAAGCTCCACCTCTTCGCTCCGCTCTTCTCCGATAACGGGCCGTTCGCTCGCACACCACGGACAGGCGCGCGCCGCTTCATCAAGCTCGTGGAGTACCTCTATCCGTTCGATATCTCCCCGAATCCGTCGCCGGCCGCTGCCGGGGGCCTTCTTTTCGGCGGTGTGTGGTGATAGCCGGTCCTTTCGGCGCAGCCTCAGGGGCCTTTTGTATCTCGTCTTGAGCTGTGAATTCAGCCTCATTGAACAGCTTTCCCTGTCCCCTACGTGAGTCGGCTGTACTGCAACTCCGGAAATCGCTTCCAGAAATCTATCCCCTCAAGGAGCATCCCCAGTTCTTCTTCCGTCAGTACCACAGGCTCGGTGGCACGCTGCTCCCGTGGCCATGGGAAATTTCCCCGTTCAAGCCGCTTGGTCCACAGGCAAAAGCCGTTCCGGTCTCAGTACAAGATTTTGAGTACCCGTTTGCTCTTCCCACAGAAGAGAAACAGGTCCCCGCTGAATAGTGGCGCCTCCCACTCCCGCTCCACCAGAACCGCAAGGCTGTAGGCCTGTTTCCGCATATCCGTCGGCCCTGGCCTCAGGTATATCCGTAGCCGGCTTACCTCAGACCACATATCCCAACCACCGCTCGCAGGGCCGCTTCTAACGCTCCAGGCTCTACTGGCCCCTGCCACTCAAGCACCCACCCAGTCCCTCCCTGAATGATGAGTCGGGGAAAGGTTCTTCCTTCCTTAATACCTGGCTCCCACAAGGACCGAAGCGGGCCCTCCCCCGGCCGAAGGGGACTATGCTCTCTCGCTACTTCCACGGGGAGAAAGCCTGGCCCTTTGCGGGGAGCATTTCTCTCGACTGTGGGCCGGCGTTCCTTGTTCTGCTCGCGCGCATCCCGCTGCCATGAGCGCATCTGTACAAGATAAGGAGGTGTGGTAAGCTCGGTGGCGGAGGATACGAGCATGAAACGATACACCGAGGGTGAGCGGCGGGCCCTCCTCGCCGAACTAGGGACCAGCGGGAAAAGCCTGCGGGAGTTCTGTACAGAACGGGGTCTGAACCAGAGAACCGTCCAGCGATGGCAGCGGGAAGCGCGGCAGAATGCCGAGCAACATGGCCCGGGCGAACGGCCCGGCTTTCTGCCGGTACAGATAGCAAGAAAGACCAGTCCCTTTCGCCGGAGCGAAGGGCTCTGGTCTGGCCTGGTTAAACCGTCCTCCATTTCATGAACGGGAGCGCAGCTTCTTTATCTGCCGTTTTATCTTGTCAATCGCCCACTCATAATGGCTGCTTGTTGCGCTGATACAATAGCTGCCGATATTGGTTGTGCCGCTCCACTTAAAATGCTGTTTTTCAAAAAGCTCCTCATTGGAAAAGCTTTCGATAAGCGCAAGCACTTCCTTATGACTTTGCAAGAGCATCTTCTTGGCATCCTCATATGGTGTGGACTGATGTTTCACCCAGAACTTCATGTTCATATCGCCGTATGTTTTCCAGTTGTACGGTTCCGGCAGGAAAGGGATATGATTGCCATTCCGGTTGGAGTTAATCCAATTTAACAATAGCTGATGCCACTCGTACAGGTGAACAAGAATATCCCGCAAATTCTTATCTCGTTTCCAGTGGGCCTCCTTATCCTTCGGGTCGTCACCAAACTCAAAAGGCATGCTCAGCTCATCTTCCGTCATGCTTCCGATGAGAGCCCACATTTTATTAAACCGCTCGTTTGCGGCAGCAATTAAATCTGTTTTTGTTGCCGGTCTCGGCATTCTATTTCACTCCCCTTATTTTGCTCCGTATCTGGATAAGGCGCTTGACATCATCAAGCACCTGTTCGTCTGTTACATGGATCATCAGCCAGCGCGCTCCCATCACCTTGGTTGCGGTTTTCATCAACTCCTGCACATGATTTGTAAAAGTCGGCGCAAGAAACTCCGCTTCCATTTCCTCTTTAGCGCCTATGGTGACCAGCGCGATAAAGAATCCGGGCATCGGATAAAGAGTGCAAAGCGAACGCCCGCCTTTTTTATACTTTATGTTCCACCCCGGCTGACCGCTGCATGTACTGTAGTCATAGTTTGGCTGCACGCCATAGTTTTCACGCAGAAAATCATTCAGATCCGCCCATAGCGGGGTTGCTATGTATTCGGCGATCTGTGCCTCACTCGGCTGCTTGTTTGCGTCATAAAGCCCTGCCCATTCCATTTTCACCAACTCCTTTTTTAAAGTATAGCATTATAAAGATGACAACAGTGTGTCATGTTATATTTTCCTGTAGAATTTTTTCTTTCAAATGCTCCGGACTGATGATGCAAGCGTCTTTTCCCAATGATCTTAAAAAGCCATACAGCCAGTTATCCTCCGGCAGTCTTGCCGTTACGCGCAGCCAGCCGTTGTCGCATTTTTCAATGCAGCCTTCATCAAATTCATCATAGGCTCGATAGGCGACCTTCGGCGATAAAGCGATGGTGAGCGTTATGAGCGAATCCGATTCCGCTTGCGGGGTCTCGATGGGCGGAGGAGAATAGCTGCTTTCGTCAAAGCTTTCATTTGTCATGCTTACATCCAATATGCGGTTTATTTTGAATATCCTATAATCCTGCCTGACGGTACAGAACGCTTGCAGATACCATGCTTTTGACTTGAATATCAGCTTAAGCGGATGCACTTTGCGTTCGCCTTCTTCGCCATATGAACTGACATAACGAAAAGAAATCGCACGTTTCCCCATGATGGCATTTTTCAGGATTTCAAACTTTCGCTTATCCGAATCTCCGCTGCCCCATCGGGAAAAATCAACTTCAATCCAGTTCGTATTCGTCCTGCCGAAAAAATTTTGCAGCTTGTTCAAAACGCGCTTTGTGTCAACGGTATTCGTAGCGGACAGACCTTGAAGAGCAAAGAGGATCTGGTTTTTGTCATCTTCGCTGAGAACGGCTTTGTTCAATAGAAAGCTGTCCATAATTGAAATGCCGCCGCCCTTGCCTTGCGTTGTATAGACAGGGATTCCGGCCGCTGTCAGGACATCGATATCTCGAAGAATTGTTCTCTTTGAAACCTCAAAATGCTCAGCAAGTTCCTGTGCCGACATTTTCTTCTTATTGATTAGCAAGTATATAATCTCGAATAGCCGGCCTGTTTGCATTCCATCACCACCCTTTGTTTTTTAGTATACCACAAAAACATGACAAAAGTATGTCTTGTTATATAATTACCACCCGTCCAACGTCCATTGTATCCCGCACACATGACCGACCCAGCCGGTGGCTACCGATCCTACCAAAACTCCTCACCTTGTACAGATGCGGTCATGGCAGCGGGTACGCCCCGGATAAGTACCTGCACCACAGGAACCTTAAGGAGCTTGAGCAGTTTAGCGGTCGATGGAACCAGCGGCAGGGTCGAGCCGTTCCAGCTTTGGGCTCCCTCAGGGAAAAGGCCGATTATACCCTTCTGGCGACGGACCACCTGCACAATATCGTTTACGGTTTCTATGTCGGGGATGACCTTAGCCTTGGGAATAGTGCCGACAAGCTTTAAAAGCCACCGCATGAGACTGGACCTCATGTTGCTGTCGCTGCCTACCCAGAAGACGGGGCCGGGCACAAAAGCCGAAATCCAGAAGGGGTCCCGGGTACTGACATGGTTGGCCACAATGATGTAAGGAGGCCGTAGGGTTTGAAAAATCTCAAGGCCGCGAACTTCTATATGGTACACCCGTTTCAGCCATCTCCCGAAGGTCCATTTTAAAAGGCGGTTAAACCATCGTAGGTTAATCAGGTTTTTCCGTCGTTTTTTCCCATGCTCCATAGTTTTAGTATGAAGTATTTTTTACGATTTGGGGAGGTCCTAACATGGGCTTACAATGGCGGTTTAATGAAACTGGGCTGAACGATGTCGCTACGGTGCCGATCGGGTACCGCTTGCAATGCCGGCCGTAATGCCAAAACTAGACTGAGCCGTCCTTTCTGCACCGGCTGGCACCTGCCGCCCATCCGAAGGGGCCCACACCTGGCGTGCAGGGCGCTAAAAAGGAGTGTATACGGTGTTTGCGGGATGTAGCTTAAAACAGGCGCAACGCAAAAAACGGCCAAAAACAGGGGTGATTTTGCGGGGAGGTGAAATTATACTCCCCCTGCCTATTCGATTGATTTTAGCTGTTAGAATTTCGTTCGAATGGGGGTGTTTTTGGGTGGTCTCGGATATAGGGTGTATTGTTTTTTTGGTGGTAATTTAACAGACATGGTACCCCCTGGAATTAAGCAGCCCATTGAGCAAGTTCAGCTTTGTACTGAACCAGCAGATTGTCAAGTATCAGTGGTGGGAATACGAGTACGTCTGCGGGTACAGCAGGATAGGTCTCAC
>JAKPGH010000047.1 GCA_029550985.1 Bacillota bacterium | reverse complement strand
CGGAAAGGGCAAGCAGAACCTTGCCGCTTCCCACCTGCTCCCGCACCTGTTGAATCAACACCTGGGAGTAGCTCTCCATGGACCAGTCGCCTTTGGCGCCGCAGACGTCGTAGAGGAAGCGCCGCATGATGGAAAGGCCGTTTTTGGTGTGCTCCACCTCGGGGTGGAACTGGACCCCGTAAAGCTTCCGGGAGGAATCCTCCATGGCGGCATAGGGAGTGTGCTCCGTCCGGGCGGTTCCCACAAATCCGTCAGGCAGCTTGTCCACATAGTCGGTGTGGCTCATCCAAACCGTCTGCTCCCGCTCCAGCTCCCGAAAGAGGACCGAGTCGGAGTCAATAACCATGGCGGTGTTGCCGTATTCCCGACGCGAGGGGGTGGAGACGCTGCCGCCCAGCTGATGGGCCATCAGTTGGGCGCCGTAGCAGATGCCCAGAATGGGAATTCCCAGCTTGTAAATGTCCGGGTCCGCCTTGGGAGAAGTGGGAAGATAGGCGGTGTTGTGTCCCCCGGTAAAGATGATGCCGATGGGATTCATCTCGGCAATCTTTTGGGCGCTCAGGGTGTAGGGGTGAACTTCGCAGTACACGCCCATGTCCCGTACCCGCCGGGCGATGAGCTGGTTGTACTGTCCGCCAAAGTCCAGCACCAGCACCATTTGATGATGCTCCATACGTGTTCCTCCATTCTATCGCTTTCCCATCAGCCAGGCAGAGCCAAAGCCCCGGATGAGAAACCAGAATTCAAAACCTCATCCGCCAGGGATGTTCTCTTGGCGGAGCATGAGGAATAAAGCATGAATAAGACTTTTAGTGGTGAGCCATGACCTGTTCGCCGGATGCCTTTTCGTTTTTCAGTTTGACGGGGAGCGGCAAATCCAGTTCCAGCAGGCAGACCGCGCCCACAATGATGAGACCGCCCACCACCTTTTGGACGGTCAGCTGCTCATACCCCAGCATCACCGAAAAGACCATGCACCAGAGGGATTCGCAGGAGAGAACCACGGCCGCCTTTCCCGAACTGGTTTTGCCCTGGGCCCAGGTTTGCACAAAAAAGCAAAAGCAGGTGGGAAACAGACCCAGAAAGAAAACGGCGGGGAATCCGCCTTTCCAATCGGCGGAAGACAGGGCGGGCAGTTCAAACAGCAGCACGGCGATGAGGGAAAAGGCGCCGGAAAAGGCGATTTGCAAAAAGGTCAGGCGCAAAGCGTCCATTCGGGGGGAAAAGACGCCGAGACAGGCAATTTGACAGGCGAAGAAAAAGGCGCAGAGCAGGGTCAGCATATCCCCCACATTGACCGAAAAGCCGATTTCCGGGTTCCAGGCCAGAATATAGAAGCCCGCCAACGCCATCAAACAGCAGAAAAACAGCTTGGAAGAAGGCCGCTTTTTTTGCAGAAACCAGGCGATGAGGGGTACCATCATCACATTGGTGGCGGTAAAAAAGCCGTTGTTGGAAGGAGTGGTAAACCGCAGCCCCGCCGTCTGCACATAAAAGCCCAAAAACAGGAAAAATCCGGCGATGAAGCCGTACCACACCTCCCGGCGGCTCATGGGGAACAGCCGCTTGCGGCCCACCGCCAGCAGCACCAAGGTGGCCAAAAAGAACCGGCAAAAGAGAATCAACCCCTCGGAAAAGCCGCTGTCCAGCGCCCGTTTCACCGCCATGAAGCCTACTCCCCATATCATGGCGGTCAGCATCAAAGCAAGGGTGGGCAGGTGTTTTGTCAAAACCTTCTTGTCCACAGGTTTCCAATCTTCCTCTTTCCTCGTTTAATGAGGATTAGTATAGCATATTCCTTACGATTTTGCCACAAAACTGCGAAAAAACACAAGCCTTCCCAATTTTTCAAAGGGAAGGCCCGGAAAATTCGGGCATCTTTTCAATCGGCGTAGCCCATCATCCCCCGCACCGAAGCTTCCCCCGCGCTGATGGGCCGGATTTTGCCGTCGATGTTGCAGAGCAGGCTGCCGTCCGGGGCGATGTCCAGAGCCACCCCTTCCCGCTCCCTGCCGTCCAGGGTGATTTTCACCCGTTTGCCTAAGGTGACGCAGTGCTTTCGGTACTGGCTTACAATGGCGTCGAATCCTCTTTCCTCCGCGGTGTCAAAGGCCTTTTCCAGCTCGTTGCAGATGGCCGCCGCCACTTCTTCCACCGAAAACAGCTTGTTTGTCGCCAAAAACAAAGAGGACGCATATAATAGGGCATGAGAATCCAGCTCTTTGCGGGTTTGGGCGATATTTACCCCCACCCCTCCCACGGCAAAGGTGGATTCCGACGTGGCGCGGCTTTCGCACAGAATGCCGCAAACCTTCTGCCCCTGCCAAAGGATGTCGTTGCTCCACTTGATGTCAAACTCCACGCCACACAGGGTGGAAAGCCCCTGCCGCACCCCCAGGGCAAAGAGAAGGGGCAGCCGGGTCAGATGCTCCAGCGGCGGGTTTTTGAACAGCAGGCTCATGGCAAGGCTTTTGCCGGCGTCAAAGCTCCAGCTGCGGCCCATCCGCCCCCGGCCTCCCGTCTGGTTGCCGGTCATCACCAGGGTGTGGTGGCGCAGCTCGTCGGCATGGTCCTTGGCGTATTGGTTGGTGGAATCCACCTCCTCCAGCCAGAGAACGTCCCGGCCGATGGATTTGGTGGTAAGGCCCGAAAGTTTCAAATCAATTCACCTCAGGGTTACGTGATGGATGGCAATGCCGGCTTGGGTGATGTCGATGACGGCGTAGGTGGGTTGCCCTGTCCGGGGCAGAGCAATGCTGCCGGGGTTGAGCAGATACACCCCGTCCTGATACACCGAAAGGGGAACGTGGGTGTGGCCAAAGCAGCAGATGTCCGCCTTCAGCTCCACGGCCCGCTCCAGCAGCCGTTCGGTGCCTCCTTTTACGCCGTACAGGTGGCCGTGGGTGAAAAAGATGCGCTTGCCCTCGCAAACCACCAAATCCTCGCTTTTGGCCACGGAACCCCAGTCGCAGTTGCCCCGCACAAATAGAAACTTCTTTTGGGGGTAGAGGCTGGCAAGGTCGTCCCAATCCCTCTCCCCGTCTCCCAAATGCAAAAACAGATGGGTGTCTTCTCTCTGTTCCGCCATCTGATGCAGCTTGCGAAAGTTGTTGTGACTGTCGGAACACACGACAATCCGCACAAAGTTTCCTCCTTTAACCAAGCGGCCGACGGCGGGGAAAAGTGGGGAAAATCCCGTTGGAATCCCGCTTTTGGTCGGCCCTTCCCTTTCATACTAAGGTATATCCTATCATAAAAATGAAAATAGAACAATTTCAAAATAGGCGGTGTTTGTATTGCAAAACTTGAACTTATCCGAAACCAACAAGAACCTTCTCCTCAAGCTGGCCCAGCAAAAGCTGGGGGCGGACCCGGAACAGCTGCGCAAACAGATGGATGCCGGCAACGCGGAGGAACTGATGAAAAATCTGGACCCCAAAACCCAGGCGAAGGTCAGCAGCCTGCTGCAAAATCCCCAGGCCCTCAATGCCCTGCTGCAAAACCCTCAGGTGCAAAACCTGCTGAAAAACCTTTCCGGAAAATGAGAACGTAGACAGCGCCCCGCAGCGGCTCTCGCCATCGGCAAGTGGAAGGAGTAAACACTATGGACGATCTGTCCGCCATCCTGAACCGGGTCCTGAGCGATCCCGAAAGCATGCGGCAACTGGAGGAAGCCGCCGCTTCCCTCGGCCTGATAGGGGACGGGCAGAAAGCGGCTTCCGCCCCGCAGAACCAGGCTTCCCCCTTTCGGCCAGTCAACCGGGGAATGCCCGGCCGGCGCAATACATATCCCAACAAACCACCCACCCCTACCCGGCTGAACGAGGAGGAGCTGGCGGAAATCCGCAGGCTGTTGGAGCAACTGGTCAAAAACGGCGGAAAAGCGGCTCCTCCTCCACCCCAGCCTACCTATCAGCCGCCCACCCAACCACAGGACAACGTCCCTGACATCGATGTGGGGGCGCTTTCCGACCTTATTGCCAGCCTGACGGGGAAACCCCGCCAGGCTCCTGACCCTGCTCCGGCTACCCCGGAAGGGGGCGGGCTGGATTTTTCCGCCCTTTCGGGAATATTGAGCGGTCTGGGGGGAGGGCAGCAAAACCAAAATCAGGCCAACCAGCAGGCCCCCGACCTCTCCGCCCTTCTTTCGGGATTGGGGCAGGGGCAGCCTTCCCAGCCCCAGAGCGGGAATTTGGACCTCAACGCTATTTTGAACAACTTAACCCGACAAGCACAGCCTCAACCGCAGCAGCAGGCTCCCGACCTTTCCTCCCTGCTGTCGGGATTGACGGGGCAAAGTCAACAGCAAAAGCAGCCGTCCGGCAATCTGGACCTTGCCTCCCTGCTGAACAGTTTAAGCGGCAAGTCCCAGCCCCAACAGCAGGCGCCGGACCTTGCCTCCCTTTTGTCAGGGCTGACGGGGCAGGGGCAGCAGAACAGCGGCGGGGTGGACCTTTCCGGCCTTTCCAACCTGTTGGGGAATTTGGGAGGCGGGGGCGGAAACCAGGGCAACGTGGATCTTTCCGGCCTGCAGGGAATTCTCTCCGGGTTGACCGGAGGCGGCGCAAAACCCAGCGCGCCGTCCTCCACCGTCTCCACCCTGGCCAATATGCTGGGCGGGGGAGGAAACGACGCCGGCTCCATGCCCGGCATGGATATGGGAATGCTGATGAAGTTCCAGCAGGCCATGAGCAGCATCAGCGCAAACGCCGGGAACGTCCGGCTGCTGATGGCCTTGAAGAGCCACCTCAAAGACGAGGCCCGCCGGGAAAAGGTGGACGACGCCATTAAGGTGATGCAGGTCATCCAATTCCTGCCTCTGCTCAAGGAAAGCGGCATCTTTGGAAAGATGGAGGAAATCCTGGAGAACTTCAATCTGGGCGGCATCCTGGGAGGCAGGCGCTCCGGCGGACAGGGACAGGGGGGCCTTGGCAACCTGTTTGGACGCAATTCGGGACTGGGCAGTCTGCTCAGTTCCCTGACG
>JAKPGH010000043.1 GCA_029550985.1 Bacillota bacterium | reverse complement strand
CATGCCGGTTTGCAGAAAGGCGTTGACAGCGCACTGCTCCTGTACGCTGGCCAGAGTTTTGTGGCCGACGGTCACATGGGTTTTCATGATTTCAAATTCTTCGGGGGTCAGCTTGCCGGGCTTGAGGAGGATGGCGTCGGGAATCCCCACCTTTCCAATGTCGTGGAGGGGGCTTGCGTTGGTGATGACCTCCACAAACTCCGGGGTCACCACGTCGGGGTATTCTCCTCTTTCCAGCAGTTTTCCCGCTAAGAATTTGCAGTAGGCCGCCGTTCTTCCAATGTGGTCTCCGGTTTCGTCGTCCCTGGATTCGGCCAGCTTGACCAGGGCATAGATGGTGGAAAGCTGCGTGGCGGTGATGACTTTTACCTTTTCCGCTACCAGCTCTTCCAGATGGTCGTTGTATTTTTTCAGCTTTTCTTCAATCAGTTTGGTGGTGGTAATGTCCTGAATGGTGCCGTGAACCAGTTGGGTTTTGCCCGCCTCCCGGTTGATGACGCACCGTATGTGCATCCATTTCATCTGCCCGTCCTTGGTGACCAGCCGAATCTGGACGGGCGGAGGCTCGATTCCCCGGTCAAGGGCGTCCAGCGTGGTTTGCATCAGGGGAAGGTCGTCCGGATAGACCGCATCCAAAAATCGGTAAAGCTCGGTTTCGTGGGAATCGTCGTCATCCAAATCCAGGTCCAGCAGCTCCTCCATGATGTCCGACCACCAGAGCCTTCTGTTGGCGAGGTTGAGCCGCCAGTTTCCTAGGGCGGCGATTCGCTGCGCCTCCCGGCGGCTGGCGTCGCTTTGCTGCAATTGGCGGTTCCGCAGTTCCAACTGCCGGGAAACCTCCACATAGCGGGCCATCAGCTCCGAAACCATCTGGGTTTGAATCTGATAGTCCACCTGGTCGGCAAAATAGTCCAGCACCGTTTGAACCGTCTGGCCGGAGCCGGCGGTTTCCAGCAGTTTATTGATTTTCCGGGGATTGAGCTGCATCCGCGCCAACCTCCTTTAAATAGTAGTCGATGCCAACGCTGTCCAGGGCACGGAGCTGCTGAATGGCAATTTGCCGGGAGATTGGGGTGTGCAGGATGCTGCCGTGCTGGGGCGCAATGAGGGAAATATCCAGCTCTTCAATCCGGTCCAGCGCGTAGTTGAGCGCCGCGGTGGAGGTCATGCTGCGCCGGTGAAATTCCAGCATGCCCTGAATTTCACAGCGCTTTTGGTGGGGGCAGGGCAGGCTGGCGGCGCAGTTGCGACACTCCTCCCCGATTTGGGTGTAGAGATTCCAGTGGGTGTCGTAGCCGCCGAAAATATCGCTGCTAAACAAAATCTTGGTCTTGGTGTCGTAGGTCATAAAGCTGCCGGGGCAATGGGCGTAAGGGGTGAGGATAAAGGTAAGGCGCCGGCCGCTGGAAAACCGATACTCAAACCCCAGGTCTTTTTCAATGCAGTCCTTGGGGGAGGCGGTGGAGTAGTAGTTGATAAAGAGATTGTTCTCGTAGTGGGAGATGATTCTCAAATCCTTACTGTGAATCAGCGCCTCCATGTGGGGAAGATTGGCGCATAGGTCGGGGTCGTAGTGGTGGTAAATCAGCCGGCGGATTTGGTTGGGAGCCACCCCCGCCCGCATGATTTTTAGCATGACGGTGCTAAAATCGCTGCGGCTTCCGCTGTCCAGCAAAACAGCCTCCTGCCCGTCCACAATCAGGTAGGGGTTGCAGTGAAACCCCGCATAGGTATCGGAAAAACCCACCCAGAAGATACCCTCAGCAATTTCGATGGGCTCGTCGTAATTCAGTCGCTCCTCCATCACGGTAGTTTCTCCTTTCGCTTGGGCAGACAGCTTGCCTTACATTTTATTTTCTCATCATTATAACATAATCCAACCATAATCGGTACAGCTTTTTCCTTCCAGATACAGGAATTAGGAAGCCCGGCGGCGGTAAGCCTTGTCTTGCATTGGGAGGAAAAAAGCACTATACTAATACCTGATTTCTTTTATCCCATCATTTGTAACGGCCGCGAAAAGCGTTTTCTGCCGAGGGAGATACAGGCTGCTCCGCCGCGGAGGAGCAACCGGTGGAAAACATTCCGCGGAGAAAAGAGGCACGCTATGAAGCAATTGTTGACAGGCAACGAGGCCATAGCCAGAGGCGCCTGGGAAGCCGGAGTCCGATTCGCCTCGGCCTATCCCGGCACCCCCAGCACCGAAATTCTGGAACAGCTCGTCACCTATCCGGAAATTCAGGCCGAGTGGGCCCCCAACGAAAAGGTGGCTCTGGAAGCCGCCATCGGCGCTTCCTTTGCCGGAGTGCGCTCCATGGCATCCATGAAGCATGTGGGAGTCAACGTGGCCGCCGACCCTCTCTTTACCTTTGGCTACACCGGGGTGGGGGCCGGTTTGGTGCTGGTCAGCGCCGACGAGCCCGGTATGCACCCCTCCCAGAACGAGCAGGAC
>JAKPGH010000042.1 GCA_029550985.1 Bacillota bacterium | reverse complement strand
CTGGCGTCCACCAGCCGCATTTTGGACCCTTTAGTGGTGGGCAACCGCCACTATCAGGTGGCGCGGGATGTGCAAAGCATCCTGCAGCGGTACAAGGAGCTGCAGGACATCATTGCCATTTTGGGAATGGACGAGCTTTCCGAAGCCGACAAGCTGGTGGTCAACCGGGCGCGGAAGGTGCAGCGGTTCCTCTCCCAGCCCTTCTTTGCCGCCGAAAATTACACCGGCATCCCCGGGGCTTACGTGCCGCTGCAGGAAACCATCCGAGGCTTTGAGGAGATTTTGCAGGGCAGGTGCGACGATGTGCCGGAAAGCTGTTTCCTCAACGCCGGCACCATCGACGATGTGATAGCAAGAGCCAAACAATAACCATAACAGATTGGAGGAGTGGCTCATGTCCGCAAAGAGGCTGCGTTTTGCCGCCGTCACCCCCGACCGCACGGTGCTGGAACAGGACGTTGATTTTGTGATTCTCCGCACCCGGCAGGGGGATATGGGGATTTTGCCCGGCCATGAGCCCTGCTGCGTCGAACTGGCGGAAGGCATCGCCAAGCTGTATCAGGACAAAAAGCACACCGACTCCCTGGCGGTGATGGGGGGCTTTGCCCTGGTGGAGGACAACCGGGTCACCGTCCTTTCTCCCATTGCCGAGCGGCCCGACCGGATGGAAGCTCTGCTGGCGGAACTCCGGCGCCAGCGGGAGGAGAAAATTCAAGAGGAAAAGCGTACGGCGTTGGAGATTCAGCGGGTGGAAACCGCTCTGCGCCGCATGCTGGTGCAAAACGAGTCCAACCCTTACCCGGTGTTGGACCACGGCGATGGCGAGGATATGCAGGATGAGCAATGATAAGCGTAGAATCGCCAGGGCGCTGGGCCTGATGACCCAGTTGGGGCTGACCATGGCCTGCTGCGTGTTGGTCGGGGTGCTGATGGGCCGCTATTTGGACCGCAAACTGGGCACTTCCCCCTGGCTTTTGGTGGTTTTTTCCCTGATTGGCGGCGCCGCCGCCCTGAAAGTGATGTACGATATGGTCATGAAGGAGGAAATGAAGTAGATGCGCTGGTACCGGGAACTTTCCATAACCGCTCAAATTATTTGCAAAGCATTGGCCGTTCTGTATCTGGTTTTGCTGGCAATTGGGCTTGTGGTCACCTTTTTCCTCTATCCCTTTGAAAAGCCCCTGCCCTTTGCCGTGGGACTGCTGGCGGGCACCGTTCTTTCCGTTTTGAAGGTGGTGCTGCTGGAAAAGAGCCTGGTCAAATCCATGGATATGGACGGCAAGATTGCAACGAACTACTCTAACGTCCAGATGGTTGCCCGGTACTTTTTGACCATCATCGTGCTGTTTTTGGCGGCTTTCTTCCGGAATGTCATTGGATTATTCGGCACCGTGGCCGGCATTTTGGCGTTGCAGCCGGCAGCCTACATTGCGGCCTGGCGCATCCGCAAGCTGCAACTGGACAAGCCATCCCCATCCGGGGAATAAAAGAACGTGCAAGACAGCAAAAATCCCGCCGTTTGGGCGGGATTTTTGCGTGTGCCAGAATTTAGAAGGGAGAGAGTTATTTTCATTTTAGAGCGCTGCCGATACGAAAGGAGATGCCTATTCCTTCAGCCATTGGATGAGCTGGCTTCGATTGGGGCTTTGACCGTGGAGGACGTAATATCCCGACACTGCATTGCCCAGCAGCAGAGCTTCCGGAATGGCAAGCCCCAGCAGCAGGCCAAAGCTGAAGCCTGCGTTGAAATTGTCCCCTCCGCCGGTGAGAATGGTGGGGTGCTCAATCACCTTGTTGGGGACGAAGCCTTCCTGCTCCTTGTTTGCGAACACGCACCCGTTTTTCAGGTGGATAGCCACCGCCTCCGGCTGCAATCGCCGGAACAGGGCCCGGGCCAGGCCTTGAGGAGTATCCGCCCCAATCTCCAGCTTGCGGGCAACGTCCTCCGCCTCGTTTAAGTTGAGGCTGTAGTAGAGGGAAAAGGCTTTTTGATACCGCTGGAGCACCCCGATGATTTCCAGGATTTCCTCCTTGCTTCGGCCGGAGCAGTCCGAAAAATCCACCAGCATGTGGATGGGCCTGCCTGCCCGCTCTACAATAAGGTCGCAGAGACCCGCCCAAATGGATGTGGCGCCCTTCATCTCGCTCCAGTTGAAAAAGGCCATCAAATCGGCGTCGGCAAAGGACTGGGCGACCATCCGGGGATTGACGCGGGAGGAAAAGGTTGGGTAGTCCAGCGCGTCGATGTCCTGGTTGTGGGCCAGCATCACCTTGCCGTCCCGAAACTCCAGGGCGTCGGATTTGCCCGGTTGCCCCATGCTGAACAGCTCGCATCCCTTCAGCGCGTCGCGAAAGAGAGGGTGAACGCCGGGCCACCCCAAAGCGCCAATGCAGGTCACCTTCACATCCAAACGGGACAAGGCGGCCGCGTAGTTTGGCATATTGCCCCCCGCCTTTTCCACCGTTTGCTGCAGCTCCAGCGAGCAGCTTTTGCCCGCTTTCTCCAGCAAATAGGAGCCAAATTGGCGGATGGTTTCGATGTACCGGTTGCCTTGGGCGTCGTGCTGCCGCACTCGCAAAATCCGGTCTATGTAGCCGTCAAATCCCACCGATACTTTTTTGGAGGAGTCAAAACCTGCAATAGCGTTTATGATGTTCTGTTTCAATGAAAACCCCTCAATATTTCTAAACTGGATTTATTAAATATAAGATTAGAAATGCCCAAAA
>JAKPGH010000030.1 GCA_029550985.1 Bacillota bacterium | reverse complement strand
GCGAGGCTTTCGGCCCTGGATTTCCAAGGGCTCCTGCTCCATCTGTTGGTCCACATAATCCCTCTTTTCTGAAAAGATAGCTGCTTGTCCTATTGTAGCACGCCAATGCAGGGAAGTAAATGCCAAGTTAGAATTGCTCCTGCCGGGCTTCTTCCTCCATTTTTCTCATCTGTTTCCGAAGGCGGTTAAGTTTGCGCTTTTCCATGAGCCGGGCAAAGTGGGCGCGGTTTTTGCCCAACAGTTCCACCAGACGCTCCCGATAATCCAAATTGCCCGGAGCCAACTCCACCGCCTTTTCCACATGGACCGCCGCCTGGGCCACGTCCCCCAGCAAATCTTCCAAAATCATTCCCCGGATAAAGTGATAGGACGCATGGTTTTTCTTAAATTCCAAAGCCGTATCGATGAATTCCAAACTCCGGGGGTCCTTTTCCAAATAGCGGATTTCGGCGATGCGGGCCAGCGCCTCGTGGCAGTTGGGGGACAAGTCCAGCGCCTTTTGATAGCTTTCAGCCGCCCGGGGAAGTTCACCCATAGCCAGCAAAATTTCACCCTGGAGCAGCAGATGCTCCACCTTTTCCGGCTCCAGCGCAATAAGGCGGTTGCAGTATTCCAAAGCCGTTTGGGGCTGGCGGGAGGAGAGAATGCGAACCACTTCCCGGTAAATTTTCCCGGTATTTCCTTCCATTTGGACCGCTTCCTCCACCGCCTGCTCCCCGTCCTTTTCCTGCCCCAACAAATAGAGCAGGCAACCCCGCCACAACCGGTGCTCGGAGCACTGCGGGTCCAGCTCCATCGCCCGCTGAATGTAGGAAAGAGCTGCTCTCGGGTTGTAATCGGCCAGCAGTGCTCCCATGCGAGCATTGGCCTCCAAACAGTCGGGGGCCAGGAGCAGCACCCGCCGGTAATGGACCGTGGCGGGAAGCGCTTCGCCGTGGCTGTCCAGCAGCCTTGCCTTGTCCAGCAAAATTTCCCATAAAGTCTTATCCTTGGCAATGGCCTCGTCAAAGCAGTCCAGCGCCTGGGTGTAGCGCAGAGGGTCCCGGGCAAGGCATCGGGCCTTTTCGGCGGTATACAGGGGGTTGGCCGGATCCAGCGCCTCGGCCTTTTCCAGATGCTCCAGCGCTTCCTTGTCGTTCTTCCCGCCCAGCAAGCGCCCCAAGCCGTAATGAGCGGCGTGGCAGCCGGGGTCGATTTCCAGGGCCATGCGGTATTGGGCCAGGGCGTTTTTCCTGTCGTTGAGCTGCTCCAGCAGCATAGCGCGGTGGCAGAGATATGTCGGCTGGTTGGGGGCAAGCTCCAACGCCCGGTTGATGTACATCATGGCGACCCGGGGGGTATCGCCGTCCAAAAGCTGGGCCAGCTCCTGCAGAGCATCGTCGTGACTCTGCTCCCTTGCAAGGGCGGCCCGCAGCTCCGCTGTTGCCTGCGGGTTTTTGCCCAAATTGATGTAGATGCAGGACTTAAGATAATATTGATCCGCCCGATTGGGATTTTGGGCGATGGCCTTGTTGATGTGCTGGAGGGCTGCCGCCGGGTCGCTTTCCATCAGCAGGCGGGCAAGGCCCCGGTGCGCTTCCTCCCGGTTGGGGCTGAGATTCACCGCCGTGCGGTAGTGCTCCACGGCGCTGGCCTCATGGCCCAGTTCCTCCAGCAGCCGCGCCAGATTCACCTGCAATTCCACATCGGCGGGGTCCAACTGCACCGCCTGATGATAGCAGGCCAGAATATCCTGTTTGGAGGCTCCGGGGCTTTGGGCCAGCAGTTCCGCTTTTTTCTGATAATAGGCTGGGTTGTCGGGGGCCAGGGCAATAGCTCGATTGAAATGGTGCAGAGCGGCGCGACGGTCCTTTTCCATCAGCAAAGTTCCCATGGCGGCGTGAGCCTGATGACACTTTTTGTCTCGCTCCACCGCCGCCTGATAAGCGGCAAGGGCCTCCGCCACCTCTCCCAGCGCCTGATGGCACTGGGCCACGCCCATCCGGTAGGAAGCGATATCGGGCTTTAACTGGGCGGCCTTTTGGAAGTACTCCAACGCTTGTTTCGGCGCGGAGGACAGAGAAAGCCGCCCCCATGCCGCCCACCCCTGATGGCAGTCCGGGTCCAGTTCCAACACCCGACCATACTGCTGGATGGCCTTTTGGCTGTCCCCTACCCGCTCCAGCAGGCGGGCCCAGAGCAGCGCAATGTCCCTGTCCTCCGGGTTGGCGGTTCCCACCGCGGCGGCGTAGCGGAGAGCCTGCTGCGGGTCGTCCTGTTCGGTCAGCCAGGCCAGACGGGTAAGGGAGGGCAGGTGGTTTTCCTCCAATGCCAGCGCCAAGTTGTATTGGCGGATGGCGGGCAGGTTCCGGCCGGTAAGGCGGTAAATTTCCCCTTTTTCGTAAAAATATTCGGGATTGAGGGGGTCCAAGCTGCTTGCCTGGTCCAGAGCGGCCAGAGCGCCGTCCCAGTCCTTTTGCTTGACAAGGGCCCGGGATTTTGTCAGGTACAGCTTTGCATCCTGAGGGGATTGCTGGATGGCGGAGTCGATAAATTCCAGCGCCTTGGTCAGGTTGGTTGCCAGATACAGCTCCGCCAGTTTCCGGGTGGCCTGGTAGTTGCTTTGATTGAGCTCCAGCGCCCGCTGATAGGAAGCCTCCGCCTCCCTGTGGTTTCCCATTTCCTGCAAAATCAGGCCTTTCACCAGATGGGCGTTAGAGCTGATGGGGTCAGTTTTGAGCAGCAGTTCGGCGTAATCCAAAGCGGCGTCGCATTGTTTGGCGGCTAGGGCTTCCAGCGCTCTTTCCTGAAAGAAACCGGACTCCCAGCTCACCCGATTGCCCCCGCCCCGCATCAGCTCCGCAAAGACGGCGGGAATTTGGTTTTTGCGTAGCAGCTTTGTCAAATATTCTTCGTAAGGGACGTCGATGTTCATGGAAGGGAAGCAGCGCTGGTGAATGAGCAAAACGGGCACCAGTGCCTTGGGCCAGCGCTCCTTGGCATAGAGCAGCCTCAAATTGCTTTCAATCAGCCGAAAGCACTCATGGTACCGCCCCCGAAGGCTCAGAGAAGAAATTTGCTGCCTGAGATAGGCAACTTCTTCCCGTTCGTCCTGAAAATCGGACTTTTTCTCTCTGGCCATGGCGAGCCTCCCCTCCTTTTATGTTTATATATTATTTTAACATAAAGTAAATAGGCGCACAACAGAGGCTCGTTTCGATTCGCAAAAAGCAACGCCGAGCCCCAACGGATTCGGCGTTACTTTATGACGAACGGAAATAATCTTTACGAATTGTCCGCCTCCAAAAAGTCGGGAGGTTCGGGCGCCTTCAAAAGCGGATAGGTGTAACTTCCGCTGCTCTTCTGCCAGGGGCTGGTTTCCCTTCCGGCGTCCAAATCGGCCACCATCTGGTCGGAGCTCATCTCGTCGCTGCTGCGCTGGATGGCCGTACCGCCGCCGGCGCCAATTCCGGTCTCGGCGGTTTCGGAAAGGTAGTAGCAGTTGGTGATAATGCCGCCGTCGGCATTCTGGCCCGCTACGGCGCTGCCATCCTCGATGGTGCCCACATTGTAGCTGCCCGCCAGGGAGGAACCCTTGCCG
>JAKPGH010000021.1 GCA_029550985.1 Bacillota bacterium | reverse complement strand
TTGGCGTTGGTGGTGATGATGGTGACAATCTGCCCCGTTTGCACTGGGGTGTCCAGGGAGACCATTCGCCCGTCAATTTTGGCCCCCACCATCCGGTTGCCTACCTCGGTGTGAATGGCGTAGGCAAAGTCGATGACGGTGGCGCCGGTGGGCAGGGTGATGACGTCCCCCTTGGGAGTAAAGACATACACTTCGTCGGGGGTAAGGTCGCTCTTGATGGAGCCCAGAATTTCCTGGGCGTCCACCGAATCCTTCTGGCTTTCCAGCAGTTGGCGCACCCAGGCGATTTTGTCCTCCAGCGAGTCCTTGCCCTGAATGCCCGCCTTGTATTTCCAGTGGGCGGCGATGCCGTATTCCGCCGTGTGGTGCATATCCCAGGTGCGAATCTGCACTTCAAAGGGAACGGCGGATTTGTCCACCACCGTAGTGTGCAGGCTCTGGTACATGTTGGCCTTGGGGGTGGAGATATAGTCCTTAAACCGGTTGGGGATAGGGCGGAACATATCGTGGATTTCCCCCAACACGTTATAGCACTCGTTGACAGTATTTACAATGATGCGGATGGCGTAGATATCGTAAATTTCATCGTAGGCGCGCCCCTGAATGTAGAGCTTGCGGTAAATGGAATAAAGGCTCTTGACCCGCCCTTCGATGAGCAGGTTTTCGTAATGGCCGGAAAGGCGTTGGGCAATTTTCTCTTTAATAGCATCCAGAAAATGGTCCTGCTCCTTCCGGTCGGTTTGCAGCAGCCGGTTGATTTCCTGGTAGGCAATGGGGTCCAGATACCGGAGGGATATGTCCTCCAGCTCCTCCTTGATGGCCCGGATACCCAGACGGTGGGCTATGGGCGCATACACCTCCATGGTCTCCAACGCCTTGTCCCGGGCTTTTTGCTCGTCCCAAAATTCGGCGGTGCGCATATTGTGCAGGCGATCCGCCAGCTTGATGATGATGACCCGCACGTCCTGCGCCATGGCGATGAGCATCTTGCGGATGTTTTCCGCCTGCTGCTCCTCCCGGGAGGAAAAGGGGATTTTCCCCAGCTTGGTCATGCCGTCCACCAGCTGGGCGGTCTCTTCCCCAAACTCCTTGCGGATGGCTTCGATTTCCACCTGGGTATCCTCCACCACGTCGTGGAGCAGGGCGGCCACCACCGAGTCGGTGTCCATCCCCAGGTCAACCAGAATCATGGCCACCGCAATGGGATGGGAAATGTAAGGTTCCCCCGATTTTCGCAGCTGACCCTGGTGGGCCTTCTCCGCAATCTCATACGCCCGTTGGATCTTGCCCACGTCGTAGCCCGCATCATTCAGTTTTATCAGTTTCAGCAGGTCCTCAAATACGTACATAACGCTCCTAAGTTTCCAAGAATGAAGATAGCCGGCTCACTGCTGCAAGCAAGGCCTTTGAGTAAAGAAAATATATTTCTATCTTCCGACATCAGGCGGGGTTGGCGGACAGCAACGATTCCCGCAGAGCGGTTAAAATAGCGGAATCGTCCAGATTTACTTTGGGAGGATTGGGCCGGCAGAAATAGCCGTGCTCGCCGTTTTCCCCGACGGTGGTAATCAGATTCATCTCTTTGAGCACATCCAAAGCCACCAGCGTTTTGGCAAAGGAGATGCCCTTGTCCATTAAGCGGTAATACAGTTCCACCGCCTTGTAGCGGAACCCCGGGTG
>JAKPGH010000005.1 GCA_029550985.1 Bacillota bacterium | reverse complement strand
TTTGACCAGATGCGAAGGTGGCGTTCATTGAGCGCCGCCTTTGTTGGCATGATACGCCTATTTCAGGCAGCTTCTTCCAGGCGTGTTTGACCAAATCACAGTAGGCGTAAGACCGGATGGAACTGACAGGGGGGAAAGGTTTGGAAGGCTATACCACCATTGCCGGGCCGGTGACAGCCGAGCATGTGGAAAAGCGCTCCCGCTTTCTTTCCCTTGCGGCTCCCGTCGGCGACGAGGAGTCCGCGCTTGCTTTGCTCAGCGAGGTGCGGACCAAGTACTGGGACGCCACCCACAACTGCTATGCCTACATACTGCGAAATGGGAACATTCAGCGGTACAGCGACGACGGGGAGCCTCAGGGCACGGCGGGAATGCCCATTTTAGAGGTGTTGCGCCGCCAAAACCTCACCGACGTGTTGGTGGTGGTCACCCGCTACTTTGGAGGCACCCTGCTGGGAGCGGGAGGGCTGGTCCGAGCTTATACGCTGGGAGCGACCCTGGCTCTGGAAAAGGCAAAGCTGTTGCGGATGCGCCGCTGCGTCGTGTTCACCCTTACCGTGGACTATTCCATGTACGGCAAACTGCAAAATCTCCTCTGTGAATTTGGAGCGGTCACCTTGCAGGACGACTTTGGCGCCGAAATTACCCTGACCCTGCGGATGGAAGCGGACAAGCTGCCCGTCTTTTCCAAACAGCTTTCCGAACTGAGCGCCGGCCGCCTTGCCCCCCGGGTGGTGGGGGAGGAATTTGCTCCGGTGGAATGTTAGTGTTACAAAAATTTATGCAAAAAGAAGGAATTTGGGTCTTTTTCTCACTATATTACAATAGATAAGAATCAAAGCGTGCATCTTGCAGGGAGCTGAACGCGGCTGCCCTGTTCATTTGATTGCGAGGTGACGTCATGACCATACGGGAGCAGACGGAACAGCTGGAGCGCCAAAGGTTGAGTCCTTGGGCCATGCAGGTCACCGAAACCAAAGGCCGGGAACGATACACCCCGCCCTGTCCCATTCGCACCGAGTATCAGAGAGACAGAGACCGAATCATCCACTGCAAGAGTTTTCGGCGACTGATGAACAAAACCCAGGTGTTTTTGTCCCCCGAAGGGGACCACTACCGCACCCGCCTGACCCATACTCTGGAGGTTTGCCAGATTGCCCGAACCATTGCAAGGGCCCTCCACCTCAACGAGGATTTGACCGAGGCCATTGCTTTGGGCCACGACCTGGGCCATACTCCTTTTGGACATGCCGGCGAGGAAGTCCTTGCCCAGGTGTGCCCCCACGGCTTTGTTCACGCCGCTCAGAGCGTGCGGGTGGTGGAGGTTCTGGAAAACGGCGGGCAGGGCCTCAACCTGACCTGGGAGGTGCGGGACGGCATTCGCTGCCACTCCCACGGGTCCCAGGCCGCCACGCTGGAGGGGCGGGTGGTTCGCTATGCCGACAAAATCGCCTACATGAACCACGACATCGACGACGCCATTCGAGCGGGCGTCCTTTCCCACGAGGATATTCCCGAAAAGTTCCGCCGGGAGCTGGGGGAGACCAAGTCGGAGCGCATTACCGCCTTTGTCACCGCCGTGGTGGAAAACTCCGGGCAGGAAATCGCCATGGACCAAAAGCACCAGGCTCTTTACGACGAGCTGCGGAGTTTTATGTTTGAGCGGGTTTACACCAACCCCGTCGCCAAAAAGGAAGAGGGGAAGGCCAAAGAGGTGGTGCGGCAGCTCTACCAGTACTTTACCGCCCACCCCAACAAGATGCCGGAAGAATACCGCAGGATTATGGAGCAAACCGACGTTCACCGGGCTGTGTGCGACTACATCTCGGGCATGAGCGACCGGTATTGCATCGCCATGTTTGAAGAAATCTTCGTCCCCAAGTCCTGGGGATTGTAGCATAGGGCATCCGCCACAGGGTTCCGGGAAAGGAGGTGGGACTGTGATTCCCGAGAGTTTTATCGAGCGCCTCAAAGACGCCTGCGATATCGAACAGACCATATCCTATTATGTCCCCCTCAAGCGGCACGGGCGGCTGCTCAAAGGGCTTTGTCCCTTCCACTCGGAAAAAACGCCATCCTTTACCGTCTACCCCGACGGGCAGCAGCACTTCTACTGCTTTGGCTGCCAAAAGGGCGGCGACGTCATCACCTTTATCCGGGAAATTGAACATTTGGAATACGTGGAGGCGGTTCGCCTTCTGGCCCAGCGGGCGGGGCTCCCCATGCCGGAGGACGTGGAGGACGACGGCACCTCCCGCTTAAAAGCCCGTATTCTGGAGCTCAACCGCACCGCCGCCCGATTCTTTCACCAGTGCCTTATTGACGAAAGGGGCAGGGACGCCCGGGTGTATCTGGCGTCCCGGGGCTTGACCAAGAAAACCGTCCGGAATTTCGGGCTGGGCTACTGTCCCGACCGTTGGGACGCCCTGGCCCAGTATCTGGCTTCCAAAGGCTTTACCCAGGAGGAAATGCTGGCGGCCGCCGTCGTCTCCAGGGGGAGCCGGGGCCTTTACGACCAGTTCCGGGGCCGGGTCATTTTTCCCATCATCGATTTGCGGGGCAACGTGGTGGGATTTGGGGGACGATCCTTAAGCGACCGGGGCCCCAAATACCTCAACTCGGGGGATACCCCCGTGTTTAAGAAGAGCCGCAATTTGTACGCCCTCAATTTTGCCAAAAATTCCGGGTCGGACAAACTGTTGCTGGTGGAGGGGTACATGGACGTTATTTCCCTGCATCAGGCGGGATTCACCAACGCGGTGGCCACTTTGGGCACCGCCCTGACCCCGGATCAGGCGCGGCTCATCAGCCAGTACGCCAAAGGCGTCGTCATCGCCTACGACAGCGACGGAGCCGGACAAAACGCGGCCCGGCGGGCCATCAACCTCTTTTCCCAGCTGGAGGTCGCGGTCACCGTGCTGGACATGCAGGGGGCCAAGGACCCCGACGAGTACATCAAAACCTTTGGCGCCCACCGCTTTCAAACGTTGATGGATACGGGAAAAAGCGCCTTGCGGTTTGAAATTGACAAGCTGAAATCCGCCCGGGACATGGAAACGCCCGAAGGCAAAACCGCTTTTTTAAACGACTTTTGCCGGTTGATGGCGGACGTTTCCAGCGACATCCAGCGGGATGTTTACCTTTCGGAGATCGCGCGGGAACTGGATGTGGACAAGGAGCGGCTGAGAGCCACCACCGAAGCCATTCGCAAACGGCGGGCAGCTAGTGCCAAAAGGCGCCAGGTACATAATTTGAAGCCTTTTGTGCAGGATAATCCCGCGGGCAAATCGCTGGCGGTGAAGCCCGAAGAGCTAGGCGCCGCGGTGGCGGAGCGAAGCCTCATTGCGATGCTGATGCAAAATCCCGATTATTACGACGACATTCGGTCAAAACTGACCGACGAGGACTTTGTTTCGGCCGACCACGCCGCCATTTTCCGAGCTATTTGCGCCCAGTTGGAGCAAAACCGCATCCCCGACCCCATTTATCTTTCCGCGTATCTTTCCAACGCCCAGATGGGAATCCTGTCCCTGATTATGGCCACCGGAAAAGAAGTGACCTACAAGCGGGAGCAGTTGGACGAGTTTATCCAGGCCATCAAGCAAAAACCTGTTTCCCGCGAGGAAATCGCCCAGCTTTCGCCCGAGGAGGCTTACCAGCGTGCCCTGGAAAACCGAAAACGGCGATTTTCCCCGTAAAATCAACGCGGGGAAGCAGCATTTTTCTTACATTGCGACACAGAATAGGATGGACATACACTCATATTCTTTTACAGGAGGGATTTGAACCCTCAGCAAGAGGATTCGAACCTTCACAACCATACTAACGATGTAAGCCGTCCGGGAACTTGTTTTTCTGTACATACCTCCCGGTGGGCCGAGAAGAAATAGGGGGAACTGCATTGGCAACTTTCGAAAAACGCAAGCGCCTGATCGAAGAATTGGTGGAGCAGGGCAAGCAGAAGGGCAAGGTGACCACCAAAGAGATCACCGACCTGTTAGAAGAGCTGGAGCTGGACGTAGAGCAGGTGGAAAAGCTCTACGACATGCTGGAAAACAACGGCATCGACGTCATCGACAATCTATCCAGCACGGATTTGGACGTTGCCCCCGTCAACCTGGACGACGACCTGGAGGAGGCTCTTTCCGCCGAGGGTATCAGCATCGACGACCCCGTCAAGGTGTATCTCAAGGAAATCGGCCGCGTTCCTCTGCTGAGTCCCGAGGAGGAGATTGAACTGGCCACCCGGATGGCTCAGGGTGACGAAGCCGCCCGCAAGCGCCTGTCCGAAGCCAACCTGCGGCTGGTGGTCAGCATTGCCAAGCGGTATGTGGGCCGCGGAATGCAGTTTCTGGACTTGATTCAGGAGGGAAACCTGGGCCTGATTAAGGCGGTGGAAAAGTTCGACCACACCAAGGGCTTTAAGTTTTCCACCTACGCCACCTGGTGGATTCGCCAGGCCATCACCCGCGCCATTGCCGACCAGGCCCGGAC
>JAKPGH010000074.1 GCA_029550985.1 Bacillota bacterium | reverse complement strand
GGAATGGTACTCCTGGTAGTGATGGCTTGGTGCTATGAGCCGGTTGGTTTCCTGGCAACCTGCATTTTGTTCATGATTGCGTACGGTGTCCTGCTGGGAGAGCGGCGTCCTTGGTTTTTGATTGCCACCTCTTTGGTCATCACTCTAATCTTGTACGTCGGTTTTGCGGTGTTCCTTGGAGTGCTGTTGCCCAGGGGCTACATACCGTTCCTTCGCGAAATTGCGCTGTTCCTTGAAAAAGTATTCCAGGGCATTTAAGGGGGGCAGGAAATGTTAAGTTCTAAATTGCTGTTAAGTGGGTTGTCGGTTGTATTTCGGCCCACCATGTTTATTCTCATTATCTTTGCAAACTTTTTAGGAACCCTGTTTGGAGCCCTGCCGGGTGTTAGCGCCACCATGGCGGTTACTCTGTCTATTCCCTTCACCTACAAGATGGATCCGGTCAACGCCATTGCCTTTTTGGTGGCAACTTATTGTTCCTCCATTACCGGCGGCGGCATGACTGCCATCCTCTTTAAGATTCCCGGCGTGCCTTCCAGTGCTCCCACCACTTACGACGGGTATCCCATGGCCCAAAAAGGCCAGGCGGGAAAGGCGCTGGGCATCCAGCTGATTTGCTCCGCCATTGGTGGTATGTTCTCGGCCCTCTGCATGCTTCTGCTCAGCCCGCAGCTTACTCAGGCTGCTCTTAGCTTTGGTCCCGCCGAGCTGTTCGCCATTTCCTTTATGGGCCTTTCCATCCTGACCAGCTTGGAAACCGACAATATCTGCCGCACCGTCATTTCCGGTCTGCTGGGATTGTTGCTGGCCTGCATCGGACTGGACCCGCTGCTGGGCGTTCCCCGTCTGACCTTCGGCAGCCGTTTGCTTACCTCCGGCGTCGAAATGATTCCCGTGATGATTGGAATTTTTGCCGTGACCGAGGTGCTGAAACAAACCGTAAAGCGCGACAAGCTGGAAGCGGTGGGTGGAACTGCCCAGGCTAAAACCGAGATGCCTTCCATTAAAGAACTGCTGTCGATCAAATGGACTATCTTGCGCTGTGCCATTCTTGGTACCGTTGTGGGTATTCTTCCCGGAGCGGGCGCAACCATCGCCGCTTTCCTCTGCTATTCCACCGAGCAGAAACTTTCCAAATATCCTGAGAAGTTCGGTACCGGTATCATTGACGGTATTGCGGCTCCCGAAACTGGTAACAACGCGGCAACCGGCGGCGCGATGGTGCCTCTGCTCTCCCTGGGAATTCCCGGCGGAAACGCGGCCGCTGTGATGATGTCCGCCCTGGTGCTCAAGGGCGTCACCATGGGTCCCCTGCTGCTGGTCAACCAGCCTGAGTTCCTGTCCGCCACCTTTGCCTCCATGTTCGTGTCCAACATCGTCATGGTGTTTGCGGCCATAATTATCGCCCGCATTTTTGTACAGGTTTTGAAGATTCCCTACAGCGTTCTTGGCCCCACCATTATTATGATGGCCACCATCGGCGCCTATGCCACCAAGAACACCGCCGTGGACGTCAAGCTGATGGCTATATCCGGATTGATCGGATTTATCATCGTCACCTGCAAATTCAACAGCTCCGCTCTGAT
>JAKPGH010000315.1 GCA_029550985.1 Bacillota bacterium | reverse complement strand
ATCATGACCTATCAAAACTATTACAACGCCGCCGCCCGCTACATGACCGCTTTGGACGAAGCCCTTAACACCATCATCAACGGCATGGGCGTGGTGGGCCGTTAACGGAAGCCCTCAAATCAGGAGGATAGCGCCATGAGAATCACCAACAATTCGGTTGTCCGCAACTACAACAAAACCCTTGACTACAACCGCAACCTGCTGAACAAATATTCCAACCAGATCATTTCGGGGCGGAAGTTCAACACCATGTCGGAAGATACCGCCTCCGGCGTGCGGGCCATGCAGGTGCGCCGAAACCTTTCCCGCATCGAAGCCTACCTGGACAATGCCAAGGCCGCCAAAAGCCAGCTGACTTCCGCCGAAACGACTTTGATGCAGATTTCCAACCTGACCAAAAGCGTATCGGAAAAATATATCCAGGCCATCAACGGCACCAACGGCCCCCAGGAACGGGATATCATCGCCACCGAGCTGGAAAAACTGCAGGAAGAGCTGCTGACGCTTTCCAACGCCCGCTTTTCCGACCGGTACCTGTTTGGCGGCACCAACACCGTAAGCGCTCCCTTTACCACCGACAATCAGGGCAACCTGTATTACAACGGCGTGGATGTCAGGGAATTACACGCCGGCCATCCCCTGATGGAGGATTCCGCTTATATGGACGTGGGTCTGGGCATACTCTTTACAGACCCCAACGACCCCACCCAGGTCAACCCCAACACCGCCTATCAGCACACCCTAGTGGGCGCCCAGTTCCTGGGAACCGGCCCCGACAACCTCTACCTGGTGCTGGGAGAAATGATTTCCTCCCTGCGGAGCGAAACCTTTGACCCGGACAAGGCGGGAAGCATCCTGGACCGCTTCCAGGCGGCGTCCAACAACGTCAATGTGGCCATGACCAAACTGGGTTCCGATTCCCAATACCTGGAGTTTACCATCAACCGACTGGAAGATGAGAAACTCAACCTCTACGAGCGCCAAACCCAGCTGGAAGCCGCCGACCCGGAAGAAGCCATCATGAATTTCAAGATGCAGGAGTATGTCTACAATGCCGCCCTCCAAATGGGCCAGCGTCTGCTACAACCCACTTTGTTTAACTTCATCGATTAATTCGATTCAGAGGTGAGTTTATGCAGCCCCTTTTAAAAATTCAAACGATTCCCATCAATATCGAGATGCGGATCCAGCGGGCGAAGCTGGCCCCCGCCGAAGACAGTGCGGAAATCAAGCAGCCCAAAGCCCAGGTGAGCCGAACCCGGGGGCGAGCCTACATCCGCACCACTCCCCCCAAAGTGAATATTGACAGCTCTCAGTCCAGGCTGAGCGCCGGCATCAAAACCGCTCCTCAGGCCGTGCGGGAATTCGCCGAAATCGGCCGAGCCGACGCAGCCCAAGCCGCCCGCGACTATGCCGAGCAGGGCAATCAGATTGTGGACAGTCACGGAAAAGGGGCTCCCATCGCCGAGATGGCTTCCGCCAAGATGATCAGCAGCGCCGAAACGATTATGGCCTTTATTCCTTCCGTTCCGCCCGAAATCGAAGTGGAGGAAGGCTCCATCTCCTTCGACTACTCGCCAGATGAACTTCACTATGACTGGGATGTCAATCTCTCTCCAAAACTAGAGTACATCCCCGGCGACATCGAATTTACGGTGACGCAGTATCCCGAGGTCATCATCGAATACATCGGCTCCCCCATTTACGTGCCCCCCAGCGCCGACCCCAACTACGAGGAAAAATAACTGAATTATAGAAATTGTTGGCAGCCGCCGGAACCAAAAGGCGTGCTGCCAATCTAGGTATTTGAATATTTGGAGGCAGCCTATGCTTGTAAACACTGCGGTTTTAGGCCCTGTAGAAGTGAGTGCGGACAATATCTTTCACCTGCCGGAAGGCCTTTACGGCTTTGAGGGGAAAAGCGATTATGCTCTCATCACCAAACAGGACGAGGACGTGACTCTCAAGTGGTTTCAGGCGGTGGACAGCAGCGTACCCTGCTTTGTGGTCTTTGACCCCTTTGAAATTGTGGAAGGATACGACCCCATCGTCGAGCCCTCCGACCTGCAATATTTAAACTGCAAGGATGCTTCTGAACTGCTGTTTTTGGTGATTGCCGTAGTCCCCGAGGATATCAGC
>JAKPGH010000289.1 GCA_029550985.1 Bacillota bacterium | reverse complement strand
GGACTGACGGACATACTTGGTGTCCACTTCGGCCTTGCGGCGGATTGTCTCTTTGTAGGCAACCTGAGGTTTACCGACATTGGCTTCCACCTTGAATTCCCGCAGCAGACGGTCGACAATAATTTCGAGGTGCAACTCGCCCATACCGGCAATGATGGTCTGTCCGGTTTCCTGGTCGGTGTAGAAACGGAAGGTGGGGTCTTCTTCCGCCAGCTTCTGCAAAGCGATGCTCATCTTTTCCTGTCCAGCCTTGGTTTTGGGTTCAATGGCAACCCGGATAACAGGCTCGGGGAACTCCATGGACTCCAGAATGATGGGAGCCTTGGCATCGCACAAGGTATCGCCGGTGGTAGTGTTCTTCAGACCAACGGCAGCGGCGATATCGCCGGCGTAGCAGGTCTCGATATCCTGGCGGTGGTTGGCGTGCATCTGAACGATGCGGCCCATGCGCTCGTTGTTGTCCTTGTTGGCATTGTACACCGTCGAACCGGCATTGACCGAACCGGAATAGACACGGAAGAAACACAGCTTGCCCACAAAGGGGTCGGTGGCGATTTTAAACGCCAGAGCTGCAAAGGGAGCATCATCTTTCGAAGGACGAGACTCTTCTTCTTCGGTTCTGGGATTGATGCCGGTAATATCCGGAATATCGGTCGGAGCAGGCATATAATCCACAATAGCATCCAGCAGCTTTTGCACACCCTTGTTTTTGTAGGATGTTCCGCAGCAAACGGGAACCATGTGGTTTGCGATGGTTGCCTTGCGGATGGCGCGCTTGACATCTGCGATGGGAAGCTCTTCTTCCCCGGACAGATACCGCTCCATCAGCTCGTCGTCCTGCTCGGCCACCGCCTCCATCAGCTTAGTGTGGTATTCCTGCGCCAAATCCATCATGTCGGCGGGGATTTCCTCTACCCGGATGTCCTTGCCCAGGTCGTCGTAATAGACATAGGCCTTCATCTCTACCAGATCGATGATTCCCCTAAAGGTATCTTCCGATCCGATGGGCAGCTGAATCGGTACGGCGTTGCATTTCAGACGGTCGTGCATCATCTGCAGAACGCGGTAAAAGTCGGCGCCCATAATGTCCATCTTATTGACATAGGCCATACGGGGCACATGATACTTATCCGCCTGACGCCACACGGTTTCGGACTGGGGTTCTACGCCGCCTTTGGCGCAGAACACGGTAACGGAACCGTCCAGCACACGCAGGGAACGCTCTACCTCCACGGTAAAGTCCACGTGTCCGGGAGTGTCGATGATGTTGATGCGGTGGCCTTTCCAGAAGGCGGTGGTGGCAGCGGAGGTGATGGTGATACCTCTCTCCTGTTCCTGCTCCATCCAGTCCATGGTAGCGGCGCCTTCGTGGGTCTCACCCATCTTATGCACGCGACCGGTGTAAAATAGAATTCGTTCAGTGGTTGTGGTCTTACCAGCGTCAATATGGGCCATGATGCCGATATTACGGGTAAGCTCTAATGGGACTTCTCTTGCCATGTTCAACTCCTAGTCAGTTAATAGTGTTAGTAGTTGGTTGTTAGTAGACATTCAGTTCAGTCGCGGCTTGACAGCTACTAACCTACTAACAACTAGAAACCAACTACCAGCGATAATGGGCGAACGCACGGTTAGCTTCCGCCATTTTATGGGTGTCATCCCGCTTCTTGCAGGCGCCGCCAAGTCCGTTCAGCGCATCCATCAGTTCGCCTGCAAGGCGTTCCTTCATGGTTTTTTCGTTTCTTGCGCGAGCGTAATTTGTCAGCCAGCGCAGTCCAAGGGTCAGGCGTCTTTCGGGCCGGACCTCAGTGGGCACCTGATAGGTGGCGCCGCCTACGCGGCGAGCCTTAACCTCCAGGACAGGCATGATGTTTTCCAGCGCTTGCTCAAAAGCTTCCAGCGGTTCTTTGCCGGTTTTTTCCCGGACAATGTCGAACGCGCCGTACACAATTTTCTGGGCGGTTCCCTTCTTACCATCCTGCATAACGGAATTGATAAGGCGGGTCACCAGCTTTGAGTTGTAAAGCGGATCTGGCAAAACATCACGCTTTGCTACGTTACCCCTTCTTGGCACTTCGCTTCCCTCCTTCATAATTATAATGAATTCAACGGTACTCGAAAGCGTCAAAACTCCCGTGGGCCAAGACAGGACAGCAGCATCTATATGTTACAGCCGTCTTGGCTTTTATTTCTGTTAACAGAGTCGGGACTTTTTTACTTTCCGGCCTTGGGCCGCTTTGTTCCGTACTTGGATCTTCCCTGCTTGCGCTTGGCAACGCCCTGAGCGTCCAGTGTGCCGCGGATGATGTGATAACGGCAACCAGGCAGGTCCTTGACACGTCCGCCGCGGATCAGCACTACGCTGTGTTCCTGCAGGTTGTGTCCTTCGCCCGGGATGTAAGCGGTAACCTCGATTTGGTTGCTGAGCTTTACACGGGCAATTTTACGCAGAGCAGAGTTGGGCTTCTTGGGTGTAGCAGTACGGATAGCTGTACATACGCCCCGCTTTTGAGGAGAGTTGTGGTCAGTCATTACCCGCTTCTTGGTGTTGAGTCCTTTGAGCAGCGCGGGAGAATGGGACTTGTACTCGACAACCTCTCTGCCTTTACGCACCAGCTGGTTAAAGGTCGGCATGTGGCACCTCCTTCTGACAGTATTTTTATATTGAAAGATGCCGAGCATCTTCCATACAGTATATTTTCAATGCGATAGTTGCAAGGAACTATTGCCCAACGATTGATTTTATCATCATCTTGCAGGATTTGTCAATCTATTTTTTGCTAAAATCCTACAAACATACGCCTTGTTCTGTATTACTGGAGATAGGAGGTGTTTTGTCCGGCCTGTTGAGCGTACTGCTCTTCCAGCTGCTCGGCATTGTCCATTACTTGCGCAAAGGCGTTGGACGCAGCGTTATCCCGGCTGGCCTTCTTGTACTTGGAATAGACCACCGTGCCGGTTCCGGCGGGAATCAGCTTACCGATGATGACGTTTTCCTTCAAGCCGACCAGCGGATCCACCTTGCCTTGGATAGCGGCTTCGGTGAGAACGCGGGTGGTTTCCTGGAATGCGGCGGCAGACATAAAGCTCTCGGTCGCCAAGGAAGCCTTGGTAATACCCAACAGTAGCGGCGAACAGGTTGCCGGCTTGCGGTTGCCGCCGTCCTCCTGATTGAGCCGCATAATCTCCTCGTTAGCTTGCTGGAATTCGTATTTGGATACCACCGAGCCCACAATCAGGTCGGTGTCGCCCTGGTCTTCCACCCGCACTTTGCGCATCATCTGACGGACAATAACTTCAATGTGTTTGTCGTTGATGTCAACGCCCTGGGTGCGGTACACTCTCTGGACTTCCTGAATCAGGTAGTCCTGCACCGCCATTTCTCCGTTAACCTGGAGGTACTCGGCGGGTTCTACAGCGCCTTCGGTGAGCTGATCGCCCTTCTTGACAATATCTCCTTCGGCTACCCGCACAGTGGTACCGTAGATGACCTGCTTTTCAAAGCGCTCGCCGGTGTCGGGGTCGGTGACCACCACAAAGTCGTTGCCCTTGGCGTCCTTTTCAAAGCTGACCACACCGCCGATGTGGGCGATGATGGCGGCGTTTTTCGGCTTACGGGCTTCGAACAATTCCTCAACGCGAGGAAGACCCTGGGTGATGTCGGAGGCGGAGGCAATACCGCCGGTGTGGAAGGTACGCATGGTGAGCTGGGTACCCGGTTCACCGATGGACTGGGCGGCGATGACGCCCACCGCCTCGCCGATGGCAACGGGCTGACCGTTGGCCAGGTTGGCGCCGTAGCACTTGGAGCATACGCCGTTGACGCTCTTGCATCCCAGGATGGAGCGGATTTCCAGCTCCTTGTATCCGGCGGCGATAATGCGCTCGGCATCCTGCTCGGTCATCATTTGGTCCTTGGTGACAATGACTTCGCCGGTGGCGGGGTCGATGACGTCGTGGACCGGGTAACGGCCCTTCAAGCGCTCGGCAAATTCCTCGATGGGACGGCCGGCATCCAAAATATCGTGTACG
>JAKPGH010000234.1 GCA_029550985.1 Bacillota bacterium | reverse complement strand
AAGGAGTACAAATATAAATTCTGGGGGTTGCCAATGGGAGTCAGCATGCTGCCCAAATTGCTGGCAATGGTCTGCAGAACAATAACCCGAATCAGGTAACCCTCCAAACCCGCCATTACCAGCACATCGATGGTAAAGGGTACAAAGGCGATAAGGGCCACATCGTTGGTAATCACCATGCTGAACCCAAAGCACAGCAGCACCAGGATCAGAGATAAGCTGCGCACATTGCTGGTTCTTTCCAGCATCCAGCTTCCAATCATCGAAAAGACGCCCAGGCTTCGCAGCCCGGCCATGACAATCATCAAACTGAGGAGGATGGTCAGCGTGTGAAAGTCGATGTAACCGATGTATTGCCGGTCCAGCGGCACAAAGACCATGGACACCAGCGCCAGCAGCAGGGAAACGGACAGTACCACTTCTTTTTTGAGGTAGCGTAGGATGGGTTTCAACGTCTCATAACTCCTTACTCCGTAGTTCGAACAGCAAAGAAATGGACCGACGATGGCGTCGGTCCCTATCATTGTAAGTGAAGAGGGGAATGATTGCAATCTATTTTTACTTTGGAATATTCATTTGGCAACGGACCGGTATTCTTCTGCAAGTCCACGGTTTTGTGCTTGATACGGCAAATCCCTCGCAACGTCCGCCGCGACCGCTTTAAGGCTCCAGGAGAGCGTCGATTTTCTCCAACGTGGCGCCAATGCTGTCGTGGATTTCGATGCAGTTTGGCGTTCCATGATACGGGGTGGGGGTTTTGTTGACGATAATCATGGACTTGTCCCGCCGGTTAAAATAGGCGGGGATGGCCGCAACCGGATATACGGTCAGGGAAGTGCCCAAAACCATCAACAAGTCGGCCTGCTCAACCAGGGGGAAGACCAGAGACATCTTCTCCACGCTTTCTTCGTACAGCACAATATCCGGCTTGATGGGCGCGCCGCAGTCGCAAAGATACCCGTTTTCTTTGGAAAGAACATCCTCTTCCCGGTATTTTTTATGGCATCCCTGGCAGGTGGCCGTTTTGATGGAGCCGTGAATTTCTATCACTTTCGTGGAGCCGGCCAGGGTATGCAGCTCGTCGATGTTTTGGGTTACGATGGTGATGTCTTTCTTTTGTTCCCATTTTGCCAGCATGGAATGGCCGACGTTGGGTTTTGCGTTTTGGTAGTTCATGTATATTGAAATGTATTCCCAAAACACTTTTGGATTCCTTCTAAAAAAGCTCAGGGAGAGAATGGTCTCGGGTGGCAAACCTTTAAAATCCTTGGAGTACAATCCCGTGTTGGAGCGAAAATCCGGAATCCCCGATTCGGTGGACATTCCCGCGCCGGTCAGCACCAATATTTGATTTGCTTTTTGAATCAACGCGGCACATTTTTCAATCGTATCCATATCCAACACCCGCTTTTCTGAACGCTTTGCCATGTGCCGCCTACATTATAGCACAATCAGTTATGGATGGAGCGGCAAAGTTTCGTCCAAGGGGGCCGTTTTACCAAAATCAAAGGCTATTTATAGTTGATAAACACAAGGCCGATCAGGCAAATCACAACGCCCACCAGCTTGTTCCAGGTCAGCGCTTCTTTGTAAAGCAATGCCCCCACAAAAATTAAGGCAACGGCCAAAAAAGCGCTCTGCACAATCTGCGCCACGCTGACCTGCCACCCCGCCCGGTAGGCGTAAATCCATCCCACCTCCAGCCCGATCAACACCAGGCCAAAGACGAAGGGCGCCCAGTTCACCTTCCGAAACTCCATCGCCAGACTGGTGCCCCGGTTTAATACCAAAAACAAAACCAGGGAGGTCAGCGCCCCCACCGAGTAGGTGACGGTCAGCGAAACAAAGGGATTCAATTGGTTTGGCACCGATTTGGCGCAGATTTGATAGGCCACGTTGGAAAAGACCACCAGGGCAAGGGGCCAAATATAATGAAGCATTTTCCATTTCCTCCTCCGACAATCGGCGGGGTGAGACACCCGTCCAAAAAGCTATTATGACAGACAGTGCTCGAAAAAGCAAAGGAATTCGCCATTTTTTGCAAGGAAAAACCGTCTGCGGTGGAAAGAACCCACCCAGACGGTTTTTGAGTACAGTTTCAGTTATAAATCAGCGGTACTAGCAGTCCACGCCGCCGTCGACACGGATGAGCTGGCCGTCCACGAAGGAGGACTCATCGGTGGCAAGGAACAGGCAGGCGGATGCAATTTCGCTTCCCTGGCCGATTCTCTTGAGAGGGGACATTTCAATCATGCCGCCCACAGCAGCCTCGCCGCCGACGGAATCCAGCATGGCAGTCTGAATGGCGCCGGGCAGGATGCCGTTGACATGGATTTCGGGGCCCAGTTCTCTGGCCATGGCCTTGGTGAGACCCACCATGGCGTGTTTGGAGGTGCAGTAGGCGGTCAAGCCCCAGCGGGCGGAAGTGCCGGCAATGGAGGAGATGTTGATGATGTGGCCTTTGCCCTTCTCCTTCATCACTTTGGCGCAGAGTTGGCCCAGCAGAATCGCCATGGTGACGTTGACGTTGAGCACATTGGTCCACTCCTCCAAAGTCAGTTCCATAAACGGAGTGATGCTCAGCTGGCCGGCGTTGTTGATGAGA
>JAKPGH010000223.1 GCA_029550985.1 Bacillota bacterium | reverse complement strand
ATGGGCAAGGACTCACCGGTGGCTTTGCGCGCGGAACTTCCGGAAGTTACTATTACCAGCTCCCCGATGCCTGCCCCTATATTGTCTACCGCCACAAAGGGCGGGCCGATTTCCCTTTGGTTCTCGTCGACCTTGGTCACGATTAAAAACTTCTGGCCCTTCAAGGCCTCCTCTTTTCTCGTTGCCCATACGTTGCCCTTGACTCTGCAAATCTGCATCTATTTCACCGCCCATTCGATGATGATATTTTTGTCCTTGGCTATGTCCCTTGCCATGGGAGTTACGATGGTATTGGGTATAAGCGCGATGCTGCCATACCCTGCCTGGGCAGCTTGAAGTATCACATCAGCCGTCACGGGCGCCCTTTCCTGGATGACCAGGGTCTTGCCGTCTGCAGCGATCGGCGACTCGCTTTCTCCCGATGCTTTCCGATCGTGAGCTAACAGGTAGGTTAACTCCTTTGCCTTACAGAGCTTTACCCCCAGCTGTTCAATCCTCCTCAATATTTCATTTACCATGCGGCCATAAGCGGGGGGCATGGCCAGTGTATTTATGGAGTCGGTGACGGCGATTACTTCCTTTTTCAGCAGCAGGCCGCAGGCCATGGCTTCAGTGGCCACAGAATCCCTTATGCCCACGGCAGCTTTGGCTGCGGTGTTTTGAGTCAAGGTGGGAAAGATGATGGCTTTGGCCTCGTAGATGGCATAGTGCAGCTTATCTGCCGGGAGTTCTTCAAATTCTATCGTCTCGCGCACCCTTTCCCTGCCGATGACTTTCTCCGCCGCCGGCGTAAAGGCTGCAAGCAAAGCATAATCTCGTGAAAACCCCTTTAAACCGGCAAGCACTCCGTCCAGGTTTTCCGTGCCGCCGGTAAAGACAAGAATCAGTTTGTCTTTGTGCTTAGGGTTTTCTCTGTTTTCCTCTTGGACTTTCATCTCGCCGTCGAGTCTCTTTAGCACTTCCCGGGTTACGGCGTCAATAATATGCTTCAACTCTTCTCGATTCAAAAGTGTTCACCCCCAAACAACTAAGAGCAATTCCTAAGGGTGTTACAAGTAACGGGTTCCGCGGTTTTACGGTAGGAATTCCCAGTTCATCCTCTATGATCTCTTCGATGCCTTCCAGGCAGCAGGTGCCGCCCACAAGGTATATGCTGTCTATGTTAAATCCACGTATTTTGTCCTTTATGATGCTGGCCACCTTCTGCACAACGGGCTTTACCATGAACATGACCTTTCGGTGGTTCTTCGGGTCTTTTTTGAAATCTTCCGCCTCTTCGAAGCTCATCTTTTGGGCACCGGCAATGACCAGGGAGAAGTGGGTCCCGCCTGTTGGCTCGTCGGCAGTGTAAACTACCTGGCCATCCTGGATGACGGCGATGCCGGTTGTGCCGCCGCCTATGTCCACGACAGCTCCGTTGCTAATGCCCAGGACGTTGTTGGCGGCCGTCGGCTCATCTATCATGTTGATGACCTCAAAGCCGGCACCCTCACACACGTAAAAGTGGGACTTTACGGTGCTCTTGCCCGTGTCGGGAGGAAAGGCGCCGGCGCCTTTGACAAGCTCCGTTCCAAGTTTTGCTTCCAGCTCGGTTTTTAGCTCCCGGAGTATACTGGTGGCCCCGGTAAAATCCACCACGACGCCGTCCCGCACCACCTGGGCGAAGCGGTAGCTTGCGGCTACAGGGTTGCCCAGGGAGTCCACAACGGTGAGGACCATGTAGGCAGTTCCCAAGTCGATGCCCGAAAAGAGTTCCCCCTTGAAGGCTTTCGGCCGGGCCATACATCCTTCCAGCTGATAAATGAGGCTGTCTGCCCTATCCATGGAAAACACGGTCAGACCCCTCCTCTCTCCAGGTACACCGTATCGTTGTTTTTTATGCCCAGGGCATTGGCTTCCTCCACATCCAGGTGGCATTCCAGGGCGTAGTTGGGGCTGACCCGGACGATCACGTCACCCAAAATCCCCCGGCGGGGACCCGAGTTAAACCTGATTCTCACCATCTCCTTGTCTTTGATGCCATACTTTTCTGCATCCTTGCTGTTCATGTGGATATGCCGCCTGGCCACTATGACCCCTTCCTTCATGTGGACTACTCCGCGGGGGCCAACCAGGTATATGCCGGGACTGCCTTCTACCTGACCGGAATCCCTGAGCACCGGCTCGATTCCAAGGTGATAGCAGTCGCCAACGGATATCTCCAGTTGACATGCCTTCCGCAGGGGACCTACCACCCTGACCCGGTCAAAGTGGCCCTTGGGCCCAATCACCTTGACCGTCTCCGCGGCAGCAAACTCCCCGGGCTGGCGCAGAAATCTCTTAATGTTAAGGGCTTCGTCCCCAAAGAGGACCTGTCTGGCATTTTCGTCCAGGTGGATGTGGCGGTTGGAGACGGTCACCGGGACGGGAATCTGCACCAGCCTGGCAGTAAGTTCTTCAGT
>JAKPGH010000201.1 GCA_029550985.1 Bacillota bacterium | reverse complement strand
AGCACCACCAAATCCCGCTTGGCGGCGGCCATTTTGTCGGCGTCCAGAATGTAAATCCCCCGCTGCCGCTCGTATTCCTCCGGCGTGGCAAACCGCTCTTTCTGAATCCGGGTCATGTACAGCACGTCCAGCATGGGGATGGCCTCCGACAGGCTGTCCACCTCCACATAGGGGCAGCCGGCGGCGGTGAGATACGCCTTGGCGTAATCGGGAATTCGCAGGTGGGGAGTGGAAATCAGCACAAAGGAATTGCCCGGGAAGGCCGCCATGGTCTTGATGAGGGAATGGACGGTGCGCCCGAATTTCAAATCCCCGCACACTCCAATGCACAGGTTGGACAACCGGCCTTTTTCGTGGTGGAGGGTGACAATATCGGTCAGGGTCTGGGTGGGGTGCAGGTGCCCCCCGTCCCCGGCATTGATAATCGGCACCCGGGAAAAGAGCGAGGCGGCCTTGGCGGCGCCGGCCAAAGGATGCCGGATGGCGATAATGTCCGAATACCCGCTGACCACCCGGACGGTGTCCCTCAGGCTCTCCCCCTTGGACACCGAGGAATTGCCGGGGTTGTCAAAGCCGATAATACGCCCTCCCAGCCGCAGCATGGCGGTCTGAAAGGACATCTGGGTCCGGGTGGAGGGCTCATAAAACAGGGTGGCCAGGATTTTGCCCCGACAGCTGCCGTAATAGTCGTCGGTGTGGGTACGGATATCCTCGGCCAGCCGGATTAAATCCTCCCACTCGGCCATGCTGAAATCGGTCAAATCAATCAAATGCCGGGTATGCATCCCGCCGACCATCCCCCAAATTCAGGTTTTCCCTATTCTACCAAAAAATACAAAAAAAGACAAGCCCAAAGGACTTGCCTTTCCCTATCCCCATCCCCGGTTTAACTGGTGTAATCCTCCAGCAGCAGGGCCAGTTCGGTGGGGCTCATGACCGGGATTTTGGCCCTAAGCCGCTGTTGTTCCTCCTCCGGCAGGGTGACAATATAGACATCGTAGATTTCTCTGACGGTGGTTCCATCCGATGCGTACACGGCCAACTGCCCCTGATATTCTCCCAGGTACGCATACACCGAGGAGGCCGGTAATATGGTAGTAGAGGTGGTCAATGGCTGGCTGGTGGCAGGCGCGGTAGTCTGTTCCGATGAAGGGGGGTGGGCCTGGGTTTGACTTGGCAGCGTAACCGCCAGCACCACGCTGCATACGGCGGCCAGCACACCGGTTATCTGCTTCCACAATAGGCGCGTCATCGGAGGACCTCCTTCCCTAAGCAAAATTCCCCTCATAGGTATACACCAACAGCATTGCCCGATTTTTGGAAAATTATACATGTTTATAAGAATATTGTAATTGCAATGGGGTAAAATCTGTGCTAACATAATATTGAGTTTTGCAGGCAATGGCAAAGCTTTTGATTCTTGTACATAAGAGGGTAAGAATATGCAAACCGTCCTTAGCGAACTGAGCACCAAATCCCTGTTGAGTCTGGAACACACTCTGGCGGCGCCGCTGCTGGAGGAGTGCGGTTATCCCTGGGAAGCGCTGCCC
>JAKPGH010000187.1 GCA_029550985.1 Bacillota bacterium | reverse complement strand
GGACTTTGCCATCAGCGAGGCGGAAATCGACGCGGCGGTGGACTACATCGCCGGGAACAAGGCCATCCGGGATGTGCTGATATCCGGCGGTGACCCTCTCACATTAAGCGATGAGAAGCTGGAGAACATCATCGCCAGGCTCCGAAGCATCGACCATGTGGAAATTATCCGAATCGGAACCAGAGTACCGGTCGTGATGCCCATGCGCATCACCCCCGAGCTGTTGGCCATGCTCCGGAAATACCACCCCATTTGGATCAACACCCATTTCAATCATCCGAAGGAAATTACCCCTGCCTCCATCAAAGCCTGCACCGATCTGGTGGATGCCGGAATTCCCCTGGGAAACCAAAGCGTTCTGCTCCGGGGCATCAACGACAACACTGAAACCATGAAAGAACTGCTTCTAAAACTGGTGAAAATGCGCGTCAGACCCTATTACCTTTATCAATGCGATTTAAGCCAGGGATTGGGGCACTTCCGCACCGAGGTGGAAAAGGGAATCGAAATCATCCAAAACCTCACCGGCAATATTTCGGGATATGCCGTACCGAAGTATGTGATTGATTCCCCCCACGGCGGCGGGAAGATTCCCATCAACCCGGAATATGTCCTCTCGACCGACGAAGGCAAAATTGTGATGCGCAATTTTGCGGGAAAGATTTACACCTATCCCCACATTCGTTGCGCAAACGCCGCCCCCAATTGACTGCTTCCGAAGGCGATACGATTGTTGACTGAGCCTGCAACAGGAACTGTTTTTGTCTGGCGAGAACCGTCAGCGACAAGCAGTTCCTTATTTATTTTAGGTGCCCAAAATAGGCACCTTCCCATTTCTTAACTCATATGATATAATTAAAGTTAAACTCTTTGCACTGTATCTCGCTTTCCAAAAAGCGACATCACCAGTACAAACTGAGCAGGCCGAAACCCGTTGGGTTTTGGGGCCGGGCCGCCGGTGCGGCAGCAGATCTTGCCAAAGGTAAGGCATATCTGTGGGACAGTTCCGTGTCTCGCAGGTATGCCTTTCTTATATGTATGGCGGGAGATGGTCCACAGGCTGAGAGTGATTTATGCATAGGGAGGTTACTTTGTGAAGCATAATAACCAGAGGTTGGCAATGGACGTTTCCATCGGCACCATTCTCATCAATTTACTCTTGTCGGCAATTAAGCTGCTTGCCGGCATCATCGGCCATTCCGCCGCCATGATTTCCGATGCGGTTAACTCGTTATCCGACGTGGCCAGCACCGTGGTGGTCCTTTTTGGAGTGAAAGCCGCCAATCCAAAAGCCGACAAGGAACACCCTTACGGCCACGAGCGTTTTGAATGCGTTGCCGCCATTTTGCTGGCGGGAATGTTGGGCCTCACCGGCGGTGGCATCGGGTTGAGCAGCCTGCGCACCATTTTGGCCGGACAATACGCCGCTCTGACCATTCCCAGTTTGCTGCCTCTGGGTGCAGCGGTGATCTCCATTGGTGTTAAAATTGGTATGTACCAATATACGAAGATGGTGGCTCAAAAAATTAATTCCACCGCCTTGTTGGCCAGCGCCCTGGACCACCGCTCCGATGTTCTGTCCTCGGTGGGCAGTCTATTGGGGATTGCAGGGGCCCGCATGGGTTTTGCGGTGGTGGATCCGATTGCGGGCGCCGTCATCAGCCTGCTGATTGTAAAAAGCGCTTATCAAGTGTTTACGGATGCCGTCGGCAAGATGACAGACCGGGCCTGCGACGACAAAACGGTGGAGGAAATGCGGGCTTTGATTCTTTCCCACCAAAACGTGCTGAGCATCGACGTGCTCCGCACCCGGCTGTTTGGCGACAAGATTTATGTGGATGTGGAAATCGGCGTGGACGGCAGCATCTCCTTATCCGACAGCCACGACATCGCCCATTCGGTTCACGACGCGCTGGAAAGCCACTTTCCCAACATCAAGCACTGCATGATTCACGTCAATCCGGAAGAAACTTCGGAAAATAAGGCGGCGGAAATCCATCCTTATTGAAAATCGAAACAGAGATTGAGTGAGTATTCGGGAGAATAAGCGAGAAAAACAGAGGATGCAAAGCCTAGATTCAAAAACTTCTTGACAGCAAAACACTCCTTATGTATACTAGGGAATGTTGAATCCTTGGATGAATACGTCATGCGGCGAACTATGCCGCCAAATCAGGAGGGAATCGAAACATGTCCACCTATATGCCTAAGGCCGGCGAGATTACCCGCAAGTGGTATCTGTTAGACGCCGCTGGAAAGCCTCTTGGCAGAACCGCCGCTCTTGCGGCTCACATCCTGCGGGGCAAGCATAAGCCCACCTTTGCCCCCCACGCCGACTGCGGCGACCATGTTGTCATCGTGAATGCCGAAAAGGCGGTCCTCACCGGCAAGAAGCTGGAGAAGAAGTTCTATCGTCACCATTCCGGCTGGGTTGGCGGTTTGAAGGAAATCCGCTACGACGATTTGATGAGAACTCGCCCCGAACGGGCTATGATGCTGGCCATTAAAGGCATGCTGCCCGACAATTCCGTTGGCCGCAAATGTCTGACTCGCGTCCGCATCTATCGCGGTGCCGAGCATCAAAATCAGGCCCAGAAGCCTGAAGCTTGGACGCTGTAGGAAAGGGGGATATTAGAAGATGGGAATTTATGATACCAAGGCTTATTTTTACGGTACCGGCCGCAGAAAGAAATCGGTAGCCAGAGTTCGGCTGTATCCCGGCACCGGAAAAATCACCATCAACGACAGAGATATCGACGATTACTTCGGACTGGATACCCTGAAGCTGCTGGTCCGCCAACCTCTGGAACTGACTCAGACCACCTCCAAGTTCGACGTGGTGGTTCGGGTAGCCGGCGGCGGCGTAACCGGACAGGCTGGTGCCATTCGCCACGGCATTTCCCGCGCCCTGCTCACCTACAACGAAGAGCTGCGTCCCGTGCTGAAGAAGGCCGGTTTCCTGACCCGCGACCCTCGCATGAAGGAGCGCAAAAAGTACGGACTCAAGGCCGCCCGTCGCGCACCTCAGTTCAGCAAGCGCTAAAAGTAGCCTAAAAATGCAAAAAAACCCCGTAAAATTACGGGGTTTTTCTGTTTGAAGGATTTAGCATGATTTATCATAACGAGATCTGTTTTGACCGTTTTATATGGGTTAATCAGTGGATAACCGCCCCAAAATGAGGGGTTATGGGTTAAAAAACATGACAACCGGCGTGGAATTTAAAGCATGGGAGGGAGGTGTTTTCTCCTCCTCCCCAAATATGTTTTTGCATAAAATCGGTTTGACCTAAGCCCAACAAAATAGAATTGATCTATTCAGTAAGCGCTCAGTATTCCTGCTGGGCGCTTTTTCGTTTCCGGGGTATTTTAGCAACAACAATTTTAGAATTGAGGTGAAGTCACCCCACACAAATCATCGCCATCGCCAACCAAAAGGGCGTTGGCAAAACCACATCCTGTGCCAATTTAGCGCAGGCCAGTAAAGATTCCCTGGATTCTCTATCCCATGGCGCTATAAAAGGGTTTTCTCTGCGCGGGGTTTCTGGTATTCTAGTAAGCGAGAAACAAAGTGGGAGACACGACGATGTTGAAAAAGAAGATGATTTTGATCTATTCCGTTATCATTCTTCTGGCGATGATGCTCATGGCAGTTATCACCATCTCGGGAATGCAACGCCTTTTTTATCGTGAAAGCCAGCTTGTGTATGACGCGCAGCTTGACAAAAGCTTTGGCAGCATTGAAGATACCTTCATGCAGATGCAGAACTTTGCGCTTGATATCTGCATCAATGATTCACTGCAGGAGATACTGCGCTCCCAACAGGAGACCGGCGGGTGGGACACCGCCGCCTCCCGTCGCTTCGACGAAATCGTCACCGCGGCTATCTACCCTCAGCAGCAATATACCGTGTGCGTCTATCCGGTGACCTCAAACGGCGACGTGTGTATGAAAAACGAGGATGGAGTCTATGAGCCAGGGACAAAACACGTGGAAGACTACATCCTCGGTTATGGTTTTTTGTGGGAGTTTCGGCCCCACAATAACGAAACGGTACGTGCGACGCGTAACATCTTCGATAAGAATGATCCTACCCGTCAGCTTGGTATCGTGACGGTTGACCTGACAATTCTCAAGATCTCAGAAGTGTTCTGGACGTTTTCGGCGCACAGCACGGTTAAGGGCAAGCTTTACCTGCTTGATGCAGATGACAACCTCATGCTCCCCTATTCTTCGCGTTCGATGGAATTGAGTGATCTGCAGGTTTCTGATGTGGAATCGGTGTCTTACGAGCTGCGCGACGAGACGATTACCGTTGTGCGACCTTTTCCTCAAAACGGCTGGAAGCTCGTATGCGTTCTGAAAGGCAGCAGTATGCTCGCCGGCTCAAAGTCGCTCATCATGCTCATCTTGTGGGTGGGGACGGGAATGGTTGTGCTGGGCATCGTACTCTCGGCAATCGCGGCGCACCGGCTTACGCAACCGATCATATCCCTGGTAGGATTTATGGACAAATCCAGTGAAAAGAAACAATACGACCGCATTCCGGTGAGCCCATCCCTGCGCGGGGAAATGCGCATTCTCTACGAAAGCTACAACTCACTCATGGAGCAGCTCCAGCTCTCAATGGATGAGATTCGCCGCGCGAGCGAGCGGGAGATCCACAATGAATTTTTGTTGCTACAGGCCCAGATCAATCCACATTTCCTTTATAACACGCTTGATTCCATCGGCTGGATCGCCGTCCGGCACGGCGCAAACGAGATTCGCGATATGGTCGTCTACCTCGTGGGAATGTTTCGCAACAGCCTCAACAGCGGTAACGCCATGATCAAGGTGCAGGGGGAAATTGAGCAGGTGCGCTGCTACCTTAACATCATGATGATTCGCTACCCCAACCGGTACACAGCGGTCTACGACGTAGAGGACGGTGTGGAGGACTTTGTCATCATCAAGCTGCTACTGCAGCCGTTGGTAGAAAACGCCCTGCAACATGGATTTTTCGACACCAATCAGACAGGCTGCATCAAGATCCGTGCATTTATGCAGGAAGGCGATCTGGTGCTCGAGGTGTGCAACAACGGTAAACCGGCTGATCTCGAGAAAATTCGCGCTCTGCTGGAGCTCGATCGGTCAATCAAGACCAAGCACTACGGCATTCGCAATGTAGACGAGCGTCTGCGCACGTTCTACGGCGAACACAGCCGGCTAAGATTTCGCTATGAAGACGGGTTCACCATTGCTCAAATTCGAATTCCGGGTGATCGGCTTGATAAAGAGGAGGTCTGGAACAATGGATAGAATACGTATTGCGATTGCTGACGACGAGGCGATGGTTCTCGATGGACTTACTGCTTTGGTATCGTCACTCAGCGATCCTTATGAAATTGTGGGTACCGCAGATAACGGAGAGGATATGTTGGCACTGCTCACATCGAAAAAGGCAGATCTGTTACTGACTGACATACGAATGCCGTGCATGGACGGCATTCGCCTTACCACTGAGCTCGAGAAGTTTCCCAATCCGCCCTGCGTCATCATCGTCTCTGCCTATGATGACCGCCGCTATCTCCAGTACGCAATCCGTTCTCCCATTGTGTACGACTATGTAATGAAGCCGTTTCATCAAGAGGAGTTTTCCGAGCTGCTGCGCGCGGCGGCTCACTTCATCATTCAAAAGCGAGCAGACGCAGCCGCACATACGCCCTGCACTATCAGCATTGAAGACTGGGTCGCGCGCATCCTCAAAAGTGTTCAAGGCGGAGATTCGCAGGATGCCATCGCGCAGATGCGCGCTGCGTGGGAGCAGTTGAGCACCGGAAAGCAGCAATCAGAATGCATACATATCGCCAGCGAAATCATGATGAAGATTACATGGGGCATCAACATCGGAACGGAACGTCAAATGGCGGTGCTGCGGCTCTACAACGGAATTCGGGAGCTGGAAAACTGCAGGACGCCGATGGAAATCCGCGAGTGCCTGGAGGGCTACCTGCGTGCTGCCTGTTGCGACCCCAACAAGAAGAGTCGGATCACTGCGCTCGTCTCATCCTGCCTGCAGCTCATCAACAACAACATTGCCGACAAGAATTTTGGTATCGCACAGGCTGCAGAAATGCTTGATGTGACGCCCAACTATCTCTCTGCGCGATTCAGCCGCGATATGGGACTAAACTTTACCAAATACCTGACGATGCTGCGCATCGAGAAGGCCAAGCAGTATCTGCAAACGACCAATCTGCGCATCTACCAGATTTCCGACCTCGTCGGGTATGAGGACAGCGGATATTTCGTCCGGGTCTTCAAGGAGAGCGTGGGCATGCGCCCGGGCGAATACCGCAACATCGTAAATGCATCGAACACGTCGGCTATCGAATAATTCGTGGCAGAGTAAAGCTGCAACCGGGTCTCCGGCTGCAGCTTTTTTTAGTTCGCCTACAATGGAAGCATAGTGTCGCGACGCACAATATTTTAAAACAAATCACAAAAAAGTTTATAATTCCGATACTTTTCCAGTATTGAGTAGAAATCTTCAATTGCGTGTCGAAAAACCTGATTTTATAATATGAGTATAATAAACTGCAAGGAAGGTTATAAAACATGTCTAAAATCCACAACATCCCATCGGTGACGGATGATGTCATTGCCAACACACGCCGCGCTGCCAACGAAGTGCGCGCTACATGGATGGCGCTGTTCTATCTCGAAGCTAAGAAGGAAGGAATCGACCTCGAGCCTATCATGCGCCGTGCGATCTATAAAGCCGGACTGCTGTCCGGAGAAAAGGAGCGGCAGTTGTTCCCGGACGGGGTGTTGCGTGCAGACGTCTATGCGCAAACCTTCATGTCGCGCAGCGCACCGAACACCTTTGAGAAAGAATTGATCGAAAGCAACAGTCTCTATGCAAGGGTGGACTTTCACTACTGCTCGCTTGTGAGCGCGTGGCAGAAGCTAGGGCTCGATGACGAAACCTGCGCTCTGCTGTGCGACATCGCGATGGAAGGCGATCGCGGCACCTGCAAGGCACTCGGACTGGACTTCGAGCTCGGCGGAACGATTGCCAAGGGCGACAAGACGTGTAACCTTTGCTTTAAGACGCAACAAGGAGCCAACGCACAGGTGTGCGTAAATAATTATGAGGAGAGTACAATAAAATGAAAAAGTTGAGTTGTCTACTTCTGGCGTTGCTCTTATCCATCTCCCTGGTCGCCTGCAATCAAAAGCCGGTGGAACCCTCCAAGCCCGATGATGCGCCTGTCGATTACTACATCGCGGCATCGCTTCCGTTCACGGGTGACAACGCGACCTACGCTGAGTACATCAAGCGCGGCATGGAGATCGCACTCATGCACCTTAAAGAAGACGGCGGTATCAACGGTAAGGGCGGCATGATCTATGTCGATTACTTCGATGACCGCAACGATGCCAAGGAGGGTACCAACATCGCGGAGCAGATCATCTCAAACGATAAGTATCTGCTCGAGATTGGTTCGTTCTCCAGCTCGGTTTCTCTGCCCTGCGCGCAGATATACCATGAGGCGAAGTTCCCCCAGTACGCGCTGACCTGCTCACACGCCGACTTCCTCGGCCAGACCGATTGGGGGTTCTCCCTTTCGATGACGCAGGACATCGCCGCGGCTCGTGTCGCTACGTGGGATGTCAAGTATCTGGGCAAAAAGAATATTGCGTTGCTCTACTCCGAAGACGAATGGGGCAACCAGTGCATGACCTACTACAAGGCGCAGGTCGAGCGTTTGGGCGGCACCCTTTGCGCAGTCGAGAGTTTTGAGAAGAACACCGCCGACTACACCGCCGTTCTCACCAAGCTTAAGCAGCTG
>JAKPGH010000167.1 GCA_029550985.1 Bacillota bacterium | reverse complement strand
CAAAGAAGGGTGATGGCCTCCCGCAGAGGAGCTCCGGCAAACACCCGCCAGGTCTGATACAGCATCAGCCCGAACATGGTCATAAAAAAGGCTAAAAATCCGTACCGGAACCAGGGGGAGCTCAACCACAGCGGCGGCTTTCGATTTCTGGAAAGGCCCAAGCGCCCTCCCAGCAGCTCAAAGAGCTGGCCTCTGCCGCAGTAGCGGTTGCAGTAGGCTTTGCTGCCACCGACAATGGCAATCATCAAAGGCAGCACAAAGCAAATCAGCCCCAGCCATGCAAACAAAATGTTAAAAAAACCGAGAATTAAATACACCGAGGACCAGATCCACAAATACTCATACCACGGCTTTTTGGGCTTCATCTTTTGCCACCTGCCTTTCCTTCATCTCGATGACGGCCGCAGGGCATACCCGCTCGCATTTGACGCAACCAATGCACTTTTCCGCGTCAACCTGCGCCCGCAGCCCTTTGCAGATGGACAGCGCCCCCTTGGGACACTCCTTCACGCAGCGGCCGCATGCCACGCAGTTGGGACCGATGACCGCAATCCGTTTAGCCACAAGCATCACTCCATTAGTATATTAGCAATTACTAATATACTAAAGAATAGCCCCCCTGTCAACAGGAAAATGGAATATCCGGAAAAGGCAAAAAAGAAAAGCAGGCAAACCTTTTGCCAGGGCTTGTCTGCTGAAAGCGACGGTATTCTGTTAGGAATGCTGCTGCCCGTGGACTCGTTGAGGGGGCAGCAGGGCGGAAAAGCTCCGCTGTTTGCTCAACGCTTTGACGATGGCCAGCGCAATTTCAAAATCAATCATGCTGTGCAGGACGGAGCCTACCCCAACCAGCAACACTACCGACACGAAGAATCCCTTGTCGTAAAATCCGGCGCTGAGGTTGTTGTTAAAATAGAAGGGAATGACCACCGCCACCTCCGCCGCAGCGTGGATGATTCCAATGACCAGGGAGAAAATGCGGGTTTTTACCGGGTGCTCCAACAGGTCCGGCACCTTTTGCAGATAATAGGCTCCCGCCAGGGCAAAAAGCAGATGGGTGGCGGCCCGCATGGCGATGACGATGGGGGAGCTTAAAAAGAACCCCAAAGTGGTACCCAAAGCGACCCCTAAAGCCGTACCGGGAGAAATCATCATGGCGATGAAGATGGGCACATGGCTTGCCAGGGTAAAGGAGGCGGGGTCCAGCCGAATGCGGATGGGGGAAAACAGGGGAATGATGAGGCCGATGGCAATCAGCAACGCCGAAGCACATATCTTTTGTATGTTAAGCTTCATAGCAAAAACCTCCACACATTTACAGGTGTCTTGTCACCTGTAAAGTATAGAGGATTCTTTTGATAAATGCAAGGGTTATCTCATTTTTGTCAATCTTTCTTTTGTCCATCCGCCTCAGAGGCTCTAGTCCTTGGGGCGGTAGAGGATTTGCAGGCGCTCCAGTTCCGTTCGGATGGCTTCAAAGGTGTCTCTGTTGGGGCAGGCTATGGTGTGGACATGTACCCCTCCGGTCAGTTCGGAGAGCAGGCGGGTTTTGTTGTCCCGCACCCGCTGCAAAAAATTCTCCACGTCCTGTTGGGTGGCAATGTTGAGCTGGCCTTTGATTTCGCCGTACAGATAGTGCTCCACCATCACGTCCAGCACCTCGCCCCCCAGCCTGACAATGGTGGAAAGCTCCAGCCCGGTTTGCTCCAGGGTGTGCTGGCAGGGAATTTTGCCGACATACCGGCTGCCCGCAACAACGGGGGGCAGAACATACCCTTGGGAGGTTGCCATAATCTCCCAACCGGAAGCGCGCAGCAGCGCCACATCCCCCACAATCACCTGGCGGCTGACGCCCAACTGGTTGGCCAATTGGGAAGCGCTGACTGCCTTTGAGCTGTTCTTTAAAATATCCAAAATGCGGCTTCTGCGGGATTCCCCGCTCATCCTGCCACCTCCTTTTGGCATGATTGTAGCACATTTCCCGTCGCGGGGACAACCCGAAACCTGTAGGAAAGTGGAAGATTTTATCTTCCGCCCGCATAAACATGGAGCAAAAGCCTATTTGTTCAAGAAATAATCTTGATTTGGCAAAATATATTTGCTACTATGAAGCGGGGTGATCTTAATGATTGGCAAACGTTTACAGGCAATTCGCAAGGCGAGAAAAATCAATCAGGAAGAGGTAGCCCGCTATCTGGACGTCAAGCGCCAGACTTACAGCGCTTATGAAAGGGACGTTTCCATACCCGATTCCCTTACTTTGAAAAAGCTGGCCGATTTTTTCCAGGTGTCCACCGAATACTTTTTCGACTACGAGGGCAACGCCTCCAACCGTTCGGGAGCTCAGAACGAGCAGGAGGAACGGCTGCTGATGCTGGCCCGCCGGGCCGAAAAAATCCCGCCGGATTTGCGGGAGCGCATCCTGAAAAATTTTGAGGAAAACATCGACCTTTACCTGGAAGCGATGGAAACCGGCAGCCGGAGGGATTAAGCTCTTGCCCGCCGAACTTACCAGGGCGCGGGAAACGGCCATCCGGCTTCTGCTGGAACAAAACCTTGCCGTCATGCCGGTGCAGGTGCGCAAACTGCAGTTTCCCGTCCCCATCCTCTTTGAAAGCATGGAAGGCTTTTGCCGCGTCACCAAAGCAACCGTAAAGCAGCTCCAGGGCTGCGGGTACCTTTGCGACGGCTGCACCCTTGTGGTCAACCGGGAAGGACGCCGATGCCATTTGGTGCTGTACCACGCCAATCAGCCCGGCCGGCGGCTGAACTTTACCCTGGCTCACGAAGTGGGGCATATCCTGTTGGGCCACACCCACGACGGCGACGGGGAAGAACGAGAGGCCAACGCCTTTGCCGCGGAGCTTTTGATGCCGCGGGTTCTGGCCCTGGAATTGACCCGGCGGCTGCCCGCAGGGGCAGACCCGGCGCGGGAGCTTGCCCATGCCTTTTCCACCTCCCTGACGGTGGCGAGGTTGCGGCTGCAGTCGCTGGGGGGAGCTCCCACCCCTTTGGAGGAAAGGCTTTTAAAGCGATACAGCCCCATTCTGCCCGACCCGGTCCGGCCCGACGTCCTATAGGCTTTCAGAATTGACATACCGCATTTTGGTTATGATGTAACAAACGGCACAACCAGCGGGAGGTTCCGTCTATGGATTACAATTACTATAAAAATCGAGATAACGACCAGCCGGAAAGGCCGGAGCAGGGGCCCTGGCAGGATAGCCGGCCCTACGAAGCCCCTTACGATGCCCGTCCCGGCACCGGCTCCTACAACTGGAGAGGCCGGCCTTTCTACCAGTACGGCGCCGGAGGGGATTGGCAGGGCAACGGTGGGGCCAACCGCTATCAGTGGAATTTTGCCGAATACGACCAGGCTGTCACCAGGAAAAAGTCCCGCAAAAACCGGGGCCTGGTGGTGTTTGCCGTCAGCTTGCTCTGTGTCCTGTCGCTGGGTTTGCTCTCCATCACCGGCTACAGCATTGTCAAGAGTCTGTCGGAGGGGGACACGGTGGCGCAACTGCCGTCGGAGGCAGTGGTGGACCGTTCGGTGCCTCAGGCGAGTCCGGGGGGAGAGGTTACCATCCATATCGCCGAAAAGCCCAAGGTGGAGGAGCCGCCCATTGTCCCCGGCGAGCGGATGACCATTCCCCAGGTGGCCCGCATGGTGCTTCCCTCGGTGGTGGGAATCGTCAACTATCAAAGCGGCCAGATTTTTGAGCCCTTTACCGAAGGCAGCGGCATTATCATCAGCCAGGACGGCTACATCATCACCAATCAGCATGTGATTCAAAACGCCGAGGCCATTGTGGTGGTGTTTTCCGACGGCACCGAAACCGAGGCGGCGCTGGTGGGGGAGGACGCCCGCACCGATTTGGCGGTCATCAAGGTGGACCGCAACGACCTGACCCCCGCCGTGCTGGGCAACTCCGACGATCTGGAAGTGGGGGAAACGGTGATTGCCATCGGCAATCCCGGCGGCACCGATTTGGCGGGTAGCGTCACCAGAGGGATTATCTCCGCCCTCAACCGGGTGGTCAAAACCCCGTATTACTCCACCAAATACATTCAGACGGACGCCGCCATCAATCCCGGCAACTCGGGAGGGGCTCTGTGCAATGAGTTCGGCCAGGTGATTGGCATCAATTCCGCCAAGATTGTGGCGGAGGGCTACGAGGGCATCAGCTTTGCCATCCCCATCACCGAGGCCATCCCCATTGTGGAGGACCTCATCGCCCACGGCAGAGTCATTGGGCGGGTGATGCTGGGCATCACCGGCGAACCGGTCAGCGAAGTCATCGCCCGCAACCGCAACGTGCCCGCAGGGGTGCAGATTATCAGCATCACCTCCGAGGAGCTCATCCGAAAGGGAGCCATGCGGGGCGACATCATCACCCACATCGACGACATCCGGGTGCTGGACCTCAACGACGTCCGCACCATTGTGGAATCCCACGAGGCGGGGGATGTGGTGAAGCTGACCCTTTACCGCCAGACGAGGGCCAACGCCAACAACCACACCTTTGAAATCAAGGTGGCCCTGTTGGCGGACACCGGCGAATAGATACATGCCCGGCGGTATAAAAGGGAATAGTACTGGTTGGAGTCAGTTTACCTTATGGGAGGTTGCCTCTCTGTAACATAGGAGCATTTCATGAATATCTTAATGATAGGCGATGTGGTTGGTCAGGCGGGGTGCGATTACCTGCGGGAAAAGCTGCCCTTGCTGAAAAAGCGTTATGGCGCCGACATTGTGGTGGCAAACGGGGAAAATTCCGCCGAGGGCAACGGCATGACCCCCAAAAGCCTGCGCCATATGATGGATAGCGGGGTGGATGTCATCACTTCGGGGAATCACGCCCTGCGCCGACGGGAGGTGTACGACCTGCTGGACAAAAAGCAGGGGGTACTGCGGCCCGCCAACTACCACCCGTCCGCCCCCGGTACCGGCGTCTATCTTTACGACGACCCCCGCAACCGTCTGTGGGTTGTCAATCTGCAGGGGGTTGTCTACATCCAGAACCTTCAAAACCCCTTCGACTGCATGGACGCGTTGCTGCAGCAGGTGGACAGTCCCTGTATTTTGGTGGACTTCCACGCCGAGGCTACGGCCGAAAAGCTCTGCCTCGGCTACTATCTGGACGGCAAGGTGTCCGCGGTGATAGGCACCCACACTCACGTCCCCACCGCCGACGCCAGGATTCTTCCCAACGGCACCGGCTACATCACCGACGTGGGGATGTGCGGCGGCTATGAATCGGTGTTGGGGGTTAAGCGGGACATCGCCATTCAAAAAATGCGCACCGGCCTTCCCACCCGGTTTGAAAACGAGACGCAGGACGTCCGTATTTCCGCCGTGGCTTTGGAAATCGACAACCAAACGGGAAAATGCACAGCGATTGAGGCAATTCCCTTTTTCTGATGCGTTTTCCTCTTGACAGAACACCAAACATCTGTTATAGTTAATCCACAATAAAGTAGAACCTAATCCGTTCTCACCCGTCGGCGTATGGTGTCGCACGTGGTCAATACAGCGAAAACTCCAGCAATGGGGTTTCAGTTTGTATGCAGCGCGGATTTTGGTCCGCGCTTTTTTGTGCAATACGCATATTGGAACTTTCGTGGTTAAACCCTTTTTTGGAGGTGCTTACAATCAGCAAAAAGGAACTGCTTATCAACGAGCAAATTCGGGCTCAGGAAGTGCGTGTCGTCAGTGAAGATGGGGAACAACTGGGTATTATGCCGGTCAGCCGTGCTTTGCAGGTTGCCGCGGACCGAAACCTGGACTTGGTTTTGATTGCTCCCCAGGCTGTGCCGCCGGTTTGCCGCATCATGGATTATGGCAAACACAAATTCGAACAGGCAAAACGGGAAAAAGAAGCCAAAAAGAACCAAAAGGTCATCGAGACCAAGGAAATCCGCCTTTCCCTGAATATTGACGACCACGATTTGGAAACGAAGCTCAAAAGCGCTGCCAAGTTTTTGAATGCTGGAGATAAAGTTAAAGTCTCCATCCGCTTTCGAGGCCGCGAAATGGCTCATCCTGAGCGGGGCACGGAATTACTGAAGCGGGTTGCCGAACAAATTGCGGAGCATGGAACGGTAGAACGCATGCCAAAAATGGAGGGGCGCAGCATGGTTATGTTTATTGTGCCCAACAAAAAGCCTGTCAATAAGTAGTTCCGTCGGGTTCCAATTGTATATTATCAAGTCCCAGGGCTGCATTTTCGCAAGGAAGTGCGCCCGGATATTATGTACCCCCAATATTGCATACAATGAAGGAAGGAGTACCCAAAATGCCGAAGCTGAAAACCCACTCCGGGGCCAAGAAGCGCTTTGATATGACCAAAACCGGCAAGGTTAAGCGTTCTCGTGCCTACAAGAGCCATATCCTCAACAAGAAGGACCGCAAGCGCAAGCGCCGTCTGCGCATGGCCACCATGGCGGACGTCACCAACGTCAAAGCTCTGAAGAAACTCATTCCCTACAAGTAAGCTTTCCGGTCTTACGAACAATAGCCAAATGGAGGTAGTAAAAAATGGCTCGTATTAAAAGAGCGATTATGACTCATAAGCGCAGGAAGAAGGTTCTGCGCCTGGCCAAGGGATATTATGGCGCAAAAAGCAAGCATTTTAAAATGGCCAAACAGGCCGTTTACAAATCCGGACAAAAGGCTTATATCGGCCGTAAGCAGCGCAAGCGCAACTTCCGCTCCCTGTGGATTACCCGGATTTCCGCTGCCTGCAAGATGAACGGCATCAACTATTCCACTTTTATGAACGGCCTGAAGAAAGCCGGAATCAACCTGAATCGTAAGATGCTGTCCGAAATCGCCATCAGCGACCCTGCTGCCTTTACCGCACTGGTAGAACAGGCGAAAGCGGCCCGCTAAACGATATACTCAGCGCCCGAGCCGCTTGCGGCTTCCGGGCGTCCACTTTTAAATGCTGAAAATCCGTCCGGTCCTCAAATTCCGGATGCTTAAAGGAGCGGACCTATGGACGATTTCCCGACCCAGTCTCCTGGGGCAATCCGCCTCGTCACTTCCCGCAACAACCCCCATGTCCGCCAGCTGGACGATTTGCTCCGCCGCAAAAAAGCCAGGGAGGAGTCCTCCCTGATGGCGCTGGAGGGCAGACGCCTGGTGGTGGACGCCTGGGCGGCGGGACTTGTACCCCAAACCCTTTTCATCACCCCTGAAGCCTGGCAAAAAGCTCCCAAAGAGCTGGAGCCTCTCCTCCATTCCGCCAGAGAGGTGGTTTGGCTGGATGCTTCCCTCGCCGCCCGAATCGGCGACACCCAGGCGCCTCAGGGGGTGTTTGCCCTTTGCCCCCAGCCTTCCCTGGAGAAAGAAAAGGTGCCCGTCCGTCCGGATGGGCGTTACCTGCTGCTCCACAAGGTGAGGGATCCGGGGAACCTGGGCTCCATTTTGCGCACCGCCGCCGCCCTGGGAGCCGACGGCGCCTTTCTCTGCGAGTGCGTGGAAGTGTTTTCGCCCAAGGTGCTGCGCGCCTCCATGGGAGGCGTTTGGCGCCTGCCCATCGCCCTGACCGATACTCTGGAACCGGTGCTTTCCCTGCTGCGAGAAGCCGGCGTCGCCACCTTTGCCGCCGCTCTGCGCCAGGGAGCAAAGGGTCCGGAGTGTTTGGCTTTGGCCAAAGGACGGGCGGTCCTCATCGGCAACGAGGGGGACGGCCTGCCCGACCATCTCATTGACGCCTGCGACCATGTGGTGATGCTCCCCATGAAGAGCGGCAGCGATTCCCTGGGAGCCTCCATGGCGGCGGGCATTCTCCTTTGGGAGATGCTGAAATAGAATCTTACCCCATCATGCCAACGGCCCGGACACCTTGACCTTGACAACGGGGGAATTGCCATGACCGACAGCCTCTACTGGATTTGGTTCCAACTGATGTTTGGAGTGGGCAGTCGCCGCGCTCACGCCATGATGGAGTATTTTTCCGGCCCCGAGGAAATCCTGCGGGGCATTGAACAGAAAACCCAAGTGATCACCATGCTGCGGGAGGAGGAGCTCCTTTCCTGGGAGAGGACGCTGGACAAGGCCCGGGAGATAAAGCTGCGGACCCTGCGCAAGGGCTGCGACATCATCACCCCCGACCACCCATCCTACCCTCCGCTGCTTCATGGGATTTTTTCCAAGCCGGCTGTCCTGTATGTTAAGGGGGAGCTGGACTGTTTGCGGGACACGTTGGTCATCGCCATGGTGGGAACCCGCACCTATACCGAATACGGCCGGGACGTTGCCCGAATGCTGGCGGGGGAACTGGCCCGGTGCGGGGCGGTGGTGGTCAGCGGCCTTGCCAAGGGAATCGACACCTTTTGCCATCAGGCGGCTGTTCAGGCCGGCGGCAAAAGCATCGGCATCCTCGGCTGCGGCATCGACGTGGACTACCCCAAAGGCAGCGCCCCCGTCAAACGGGCCGTTGCCGAAAACGGCGCGGTGGTCAGCGAGTTCCCCCTCGGCACCGAGCCCACCCAGTGGAATTTCCCCCTGCGCAACCGGCTGATTTCGGGCATGTCCCACGGGGTCGTGGTGGTGGAGGCGGACCTGAAAAGCGGTTCCATGATTACCGCCGCCCACGCCGTTGACCAAAACCGGGAGCTGTTCGCGGTGCCGGGCAGCATTTTTAAGATGGGGGCGGAAGGGTGCCATCATCTGATACGGGATGGCGCCAAGCTCACCCAATCGGTACAGGATATCCTGGAGGAATTTGATTGTCAAAAATTTCCCAGACTGGAACCCTGCGCGCATCATACGGGGCAAAAAGGGACAGTTCATGAGGATGTGGGCAGGAAGCTGGCCCAAAGCACCCAAATGCCCGACCCGGCTCCTTCTTCCGGAGGAGCACGCCGACCCCTGCCGGAAGGATGCTCCAAAGAAGCCCGGCAGGTCTACGCCCTGGTGCCGGAAACGCCCGTCAGTTTCGAGAGCATCGCGGCAAACTGCCCTCTGGAAGTCTCACAGATACAATCGGCATTGACGGAGCTGGAGATTTATGGTTTAATCAGGGGGTACCCGGGCCGAAGATTCAGCCTGTAATTGTCTGCAGCCGGTTTCGGCTGCTTTGCCCTTTTTTCTTACAATCGACGCAATTATCCTTATCAAATGCATATTTTATTAGAAAAATAGGCAAGGTATCTTGCTATGAAATCTCATCAGCACCCGTACGGAGGTTAACTGCTGAATGTCAAAACTCGTCATTGTGGAATCGCCCGCCAAGGCTAAAACCATCCAAAAATACCTGGGAAAGGACTACGAAGTCCTGGCTTCCAACGGGCATGTCCGCGATCTTCCCAAAAGCAAGCTGGGGGTGGATGTGGACAACGGATTTACCCCCCAGTACACCGAAATTAAGGGGAAGGAAGCCCTTGTCAAAACCCTGAAAAAAGAAGCTAAGAAAAGCGAAATGGTTTATCTGGCTACCGACCCGGATCGGGAAGGGGAAGCCATTTCTTGGCATTTGGCTGACATCATTGGGCTGGATATGGACCAGCCCAATCGGGTTACCTTCAACGAAATTACCAAAACCGGCATTATCGAAGGTATGAGCAACCCACGCAAAATCGATTTGAATCTGGTCAACGCCCAACAGGCTCGCCGCATTCTGGACCGCATTGTGGGTTATAAGCTCAGCCCCTTTTTGTGGCGCAAGGTCCGCAAGGGCCTTTCCGCCGGGCGGGTGCAGAGCGTTGCCGTTCGCCTCATTGTCGAGCGGGAACGGGAAATCAACTCCTTTCAAAGCGAAGAATACTGGACTATCGACGCCGAGCTGACGGCGCAAGGGACCCAAAAGGCCTTTCCGGCCAAGCTCCATTCCAAAAACGGAAAGAAGGTCACCATCAGCAACGAGGAGGCCGCCCAAAAGATTCTGGAAGAGCTGCAGGGTCAGGAATTCGTGGTGGATGAAGTCAAAAAAACGGTGCGGAAAAAATCCCCCGCTCCGCCCTTTACCACCTCCACCTTGCAGCAGGAGGCCTCCAAGAAGCTGGGATTTCAGGCCCGCCGCACCATGAAGGCAGCCCAGGAGCTGTACGAAGGCGTGGAAGTGGAAGGGCTGGGCGCCGTCGGTCTCATCACCTATATGCGCACCGACTCCCTGCGCATCTCCGCCGAAGCCTTGTCCGAAACGGTGAAGTTTATCAAGGACGCTTTTGGCGAGAACTACCTGCCTTCTTCCCCCAGAATTTACAAATCCAAAAAGAGCGCTCAGGACGCTCACGAATGTATCCGCCCCACCATGCCCTCCCTGACCCCCGACCAGGTCAAGAGCAGTTTGACTTCCGACCAATACAAGCTTTACAAGCTGATTTGGGAGCGCTTTATCGCCTGCCA
>JAKPGH010000161.1 GCA_029550985.1 Bacillota bacterium | reverse complement strand
ATGGGCGGGAAATTCCCTACACCATGACCTTTTTGCAGGCGGAGGTGACGGGATGAGCTTTCGGGTCACCCTCACCACCGCCTTTGCGGGAGGAGATTATGAGCTGGAGCCCCTTTCCCTAAGCCTTACCTCCTCCCTCTCCTCCCCTGCCCGCAGCCTGTGGGGGCGCTTTACCGTCCCCGACTTTCCCCCGGAGTTTTTGCGTGCCCGGGTGGAGTACAAGGGCCGCCTGCTCTTTGAAGGCTGTGTTGACCGCCAGCAAACCCGGGTGGATGAAAACGGCGTGGTGCTGGAGGTGGAGGCCAGAGACAAAGGGGCGGCGCTGCTGGACAACGAGGCACGGCCCAAGGCTTACCAAAACCTCACCGTCCACCGGATGTTTGAGGAACTGATCGCCCCCCACGGCTTTTTGCTGGTGGACGGCTACCCTACCATCCAAGTTCCCGCCTTTACCATCCGCAAGGGGCAAAGCCTTTGGGACGCTTTCTGCACGCTGGCCCGCCTTTCCTACGGCCATCTTCCCTACGTTAGGGGGGATATGGTGATTACCGCCCTTCCGACGGGGGGAGAAACCTGGGTGCTGGGCGGCAAGGACTACCCTTTTTCCAGCCTATCCCACACCGTCAACCATTACCCGGTGCTCTCGCAGGTTTACATCCGGGACCAGGCGGGCAACTACACCACTGCCGTCGGCAACCCGGAGGCCCAAAGCCGGGGCATCAGCCGCACCCGGTACTTTATCCCTGCGGGGGAATACGACTGCAAACCCCAATGGGACGCCGACCAGCGCATCCGGCGGAGCATGCGGCAGATGGTGCAGGTGGAGCTGGAAATGCCCGGCATGTTGGAACTTTCCCCCGGAGAAACGGTTTGGATTAACGACAAGCTTGCTTCCCTGCCCAATTTGCAGGTGGAGGAAATCACCCATTCCACCGGGCCAAAGGGGGAAAAGACAAAACTTGTGCTCCTTTCCTTCCTCTATCAGTAACCGGGAGGTTTTGCCATGCGAATTGTTCGAGATTTGCCCCAACAGGGGGAAAGCGCCGTCATTGCCCAGGTGAGCTATTCCGATGAAAACGGCTTTGGAGTGGTGGGGGACAGCGAAATCACCGGCGCCCTGGTCTTTGCTCCCCGAGGGATAGCCTACCGCCCCTGCGCGGGGGACCATCTGCTGCTGATGCCGGTGGCGGGGGCCGACACCTGTCTGGGAGCGCTGACTTCCGCCGCGGGACTGTCTCCCGGGGAGCTGCAGCTTTCCTCCTCTGGGGGCGCCACCATCCGCCTCTGCCAAAACGGGGATATTAAGCTCAACGGCGTCACCATCACCAAAGAGGGGAAAATCATCCCCCTGTAACGGGACAACGGAGGAATTATGGACACCTTACTGGAAAACGGAACCTATGCTTTGGACGAGCGAGGCCTTCCCATCCCCATCACGGGGCTGCGGGCGCTGATTCAGCGGCTGCTCATCCGCCTGAGCGTCCGCAAGGGCAGCTTTTTGCCCGACCCCAATTTGGGCAGCGAGCTGCACCGCCTGCCCTGCGCCGCCGGGGAGCAGACCAACCGCCTTGCCCTCCACTACGCCCAGCAGGCTTTGCTGCCCGAACCCCAAGCCAAAGTGGAGCAGGCGACCTGCTATTTGACGGGTGAAGGCGGCCTTGCGGTGCGCATCACCGTGAAAATTGACCGTCAACGCTATCCTTTGGAGGTGGTTGCCTTATGATGACCCTGCCCACGGCACAGGAATACTATCAAATCATGAGCCGGCGATACCGGGAGCTGACCGGCTTTGAAGCGGCGGACGCTTCCGACATCGGCATTCGGCTGCGGGTACTGGCCCAGGAGCTTCACACCCTAGGGGAGCGGATGAGCCGGGCCTACGCCGACGCCTTTCCCCAAACGGCGCAGGGGCAGGCGCTGGACCTTCACGCCGAGGCGGCGGGGCTTGTGCGCCTTCCCCCTCGCTGCGCTTGCGGTATTCTGCGCTTTTCCCGCGCCCTTCCCGGCCCCGCCGTCATTATTCCCGCCGGCACCCTATGCCTCAACCGGGAGGGAACCCTGCGCTTTCAAACCAAGGCGGAGGGCGTCATTGCCGAGGGCGAAACCTATGCGGACATTCCCGCCGAGGCCCTGACCGCAGGCCCCCAGGGCAACGTGGCGGCGGAGACGGTGCGGGTGCTCCTATCCGCCCTTTCGGGAGTCTCCGCCGTGACCAACCCGGAGCCCTTTTGCGGCGGCAAAGCCGGCGAATCCGACGAGGAGCTGCGAGCCCGCCTGCTGGAGACCCTCGCCACCCCTCCCGACTGCGCCAACCGCGCCTATTACCGGGCGGTGGCGGCCCGGCATCCCGGGGTGCGGTCGGTGAAACTGCTGCCCCGGCGCCGAGGGGTGGGCACCCTGGATGTGGTGGTGGCCTGCGCTCCGGGATTTGACGCCGACCAGGTGGTGGCCCAGCTCCAGGAGGAATATCAAAAGGCCCGGGAAATCGGCACCCAGGTGCTGGTGCGGCAGGCGGAAGCCCTGCCGGTGGAGGTGGCGGTTCTGATGGTGACCGCTTCCGGGTATGACCCCGCCGAGGTGGCGATGAACTGTCGCTCCGCCATTGCCCGCTACTTTTCCAGCCTGGAAATCGGGCAGCCCCTCCTCGTCGCCCGCCTTTCCGGCTCTTTGCTGGAGGTGGAAGGGGTGGAAAATTACCGCTTTCTCTCCCCTGCCGGCGATGTGACTCCCAACGAGGACCAAATGGTGGTGCCGGGAGAGGTGGATATTGGAAAGGTGGCGTCGCTGTGAACAGTGTCAGCCGTCTGACGGCGCTGCTTGCCCCCCTGCGGATTTACGCCCTGGGGCAGAACAGCCTCATCGACAAGGAGCTGGAAGCTTACGGGGCGGGCTTTGCCCTGCTGGAAGAGCAGCTTGCTCGGTTGGAGCAGGACATTCTGCCCCAAACCGCCACCCCCGAGGGGTTGGATGCTCACGAGGCGGGGGTGGGCCTTCCCAAACGGGATGCTCCGGCGGAGGAGCGCCGTGCTCTCATTTTGAAACGAAAGCGGCGGCCCTTACCGCCGCCCACGCCGGAAGGAGCATTGGAGCTGTTGAAATCCGCAGGGCTGCTGGAGCCGGAAATTTACGAGGGGGACGGCGTCCTCTCCTTAGCCGCCGCCGGGGTTGCTCCAGGACTGGATGCGGACGTCGCCTGGCAGCTTGCTTTGGAAAGCCTGCCGGCTCATCTGGCGGTGGAAACCAATCCCCGGGGTCACGACTGGGACAGCCTGGAGCAACTGAAGGTCACCTGGAACCAACTGGACGCCTTAAACAAAAGCTGGACCCTTTTGGCCTTTACCGGAATCACCACTTCATAGGGAGGGAAACCCATGCCAAGCAGCAACAAGACGCCCCATTTGCAGCTGAACAGCTGGATTGGGAGCGACATTCCCAAAATGGCGGACTTTAACGCCGACAACGCCCTGCTGGACGCCGCCTTTGCCCAACTGCAGGAGCAAATTAGCAACCTTTCCGGCGGCGGAGGAGCGGACCCCCGGCTGGACGACCATCTGGCGGATGAAG
>JAKPGH010000155.1 GCA_029550985.1 Bacillota bacterium | reverse complement strand
CCCGCCCGGTAATCGGCCACCGGTCCCGGGTGAGCCGCCAATACAGCGGCAACAAGCTCCTGTAGTTGTTGGACGTCACTGATCTGGGCCAAGCCCTGCTCCCGGATGATGGTGTCCGGATCCTGCCCGGTGTAGAACATGGTCTCCAAGACTGTCTTCGCCGTGTTGCCGCTGACGGTCCCGGCCGCCAGCCGTTCCAGCAAAACAGCGAAATCCCGGGGCCTAATCTTGACGGCATCAATCGCCGTCTTCTCCAGGTTTAGGAGACGGGAAAACTCCCCCAACACCCAGTGGCTGACGGTTTTAGGATTCCCGCTAAAGGATTCGACCACCGCTTCAAAATAGGCGGCCAGCTTCTGCTCGGCGGCGATTAACCAAGCGTCATGGGATGCCAGCCCCCACTGTCTGGTATACCGGTCATACTTGGCATCGGGCAGTTCAGGGATGGTCCTGCCGATCTCCTCCACCCAGGCGGAGGAGATCACGACCGGCATCAGATCGGGGTCAGGATAGTAGCGATACTCGTGGGGCTGCTCCTTGGGGCGCATATAGACCGTCATCCCGCTCTGCTCGTCCCAAGCCCGCGCCTCCTCCATCGCCAGGGGAGTGCCGGACGCGGCCAGCTCCATCTGCCGCCGGATTTCATAGGCCAGGGCGGCCTGCACCGCCCGGAAGGAATTAAGGTTCTTGATCTCCGCCCGTTTGCCCATGGCCTGCTCACCTACGGGCCGGACAGAGACATTGGCGTCGCAGCGTAAGGAGCCTTCCTCCATTTTGCCGTCAGAAACACCTAGATAACAAAGGATGCTCCGGAGTTTCTCCAAAAATAGCTTAGCTTCTTCCGGAAAGCGCAGGTCCGGCCCGCTAACGATCTCGATCAAGGGAATCCCGCAACGGTTATAATCAATCAGCGCATATTGGGCGCCGGTGATGCCGGTACCGCCGGCATGAACGGTCTTCCCGGCCTCCTCCTCCAGGTGGATGCGGGTGATCCCCACCCGCTTCAAGCCTTGCTTCGTCATGATTTCCAAGCAGCCCCCGGTGCAAAGCGGCTGGTGGTACTGGGTAATCTGGTAGGCTTTGGGCAAATCCGGATAATAGTATTGCTTGCGGTCAAATTGACAGGTAGAAGCAATTTGGCAATTCAAAGCCAGCCCCGCTGCGATGGCATACTCCAGCGCCCGGCGGTTCAGGGCAGGTAAAGCGCCGGGCAAGCCCAGACAGACGGGGCAAACCTGGTTGTTGGGCGGGGCGCCGAAGGTCGTGGCACACCCACAGAAAACCTTGGAGGCAGTGCAAAGCTCCGCGTGGACCTCCAGGCCAATCACTGCTTCATATTCCACCAGCCCCACCTCCCTCCGGCGGTGTTGCATGGCATGACGCTGCCGCTTGTTCATAATGGTAGGCCACTCGCAAAAGCAAAGGCTCGGACAAGGCCGGCCCCAGCAGTTGCATGCCCACAGGCAGTCCATCAACGAATCCACAGGGCAGGGAAAGCCCGGGCAAGCCCGCCAGGTTGGCGGGGACCGTACAACAATCCGCCAAATACATTG
>JAKPGH010000153.1 GCA_029550985.1 Bacillota bacterium | reverse complement strand
GTCGGGATGCTTGATGGTGCAGAACATGCGGACCACCCGCCCGTTTTCGCTGCGCCACGGCAGGGAGGTCAGGGTGGTGGGGTCGGGATGGAGGAACAGGTCGGAGCGCACTTCCCCGCCGAAGCCCGCAATGGCGGAGGCGTCAAAAGGAATGCCGTATTCAAAAGCGCGCCTTAACTCTGTGGGGAAAATGGCAATGTTTTTTTGAACGCCAAACACATCGCAGAAGGCAAGACGGATAAATTTTACATCCTCCTCCTGCACAAATTGCATGACCTCTTCCTTGGTGTATTTCATGGGAAACCTCCTCCTCAGTTGGTGACATACATCTGCTTATACGGATTTTTACTGTTGGGTGTAATCACCGTAAAGGGAGATGCTAAAATCCACGAACTATCCAGTCCGAACACACGGCAATAATCATTTAAATGCCCGCTGATTTCGTCAATGTCGCCTTGTTCTGCCGGGCGCAAGGTAACCTGCGGCGGGAAGGAAACATGGCGGGCATCTCCCCGCAAAAAGACTTTTCCGCCGTACATGCCGGTGCAGGGAAATCCGCCTACGATGGGCTTTTCGTCCTCATTGAGGCCCAACACGATAATCAGCCCTCCCGCCTGGTATTCGCCGAGAAAGCTGCCGGCTCGCCCGCCGATGACAATCACCGGGATGTGGCGCTGGTATTCCTTCATGTGGACGCCGGTGCGGTAGCCGGCGTTCCCCCGAATGAAAATTTTGCCGCCCCGCATGGCATACCCCGCCGTATCCCCCACGTTGCCGTGAATGATAATTCTGCCGGCGTTCATGGTATCCCCCACAGCGTCCTGGGCGTTTCCTTGCGTTTCAATTTCGGCTCCGTTCAGGTAGGCGCCCAAAGCGTTCCCGGGAATGCCGGAAATGCGGATATGCTTGCCGCCGCCCATGCCGGCGCCCAGAAAGCGCTGGCCAAGGCAGCCTTCGATGAAAAACTCTCCATCCTCCTGGGAAAGTCGTTGGTTGATTTCGGTGCTGTCAGCTCCACTGGCATTGATTGTATTCATCATAGCACACCTCTTGCCGTATTTCTATATTATTCTCCCGCATGTTTGATACCCAGAATATCCAGCTCCTTCTGGGTTAACCCGACGCCCCGGAGCATTAGCCGGTTGCCCCGCAGCGCTTCGATGGAGTTGATGCCCATGCCGCCCATCATCTCCTTGATTTCCCGTTTCCATGCGGTGATGAGGTTGACCAGCCGTTGGTATCCAACCTCGGGGTCCAGCCGCTCCACCAGTTCTGGCACCTGAGTGGCGATGCCCCAGTTGCATTTGCCCTTTTGACAGCTTCGGCACAGGTGGCACCCCAGGGCAATCAGCGCCGCCGTTCCGATATAGCAGGCGTCCGCGCCAAGGGCGATGGCTTTGATAACGTCGGCGGAAGAGCGGATGCTTCCCCCGGCGATGAGGGATACGTTGGTGCGGATGCCCTCATCCCGAAGCTGACGGTCCACCGACGCAAGCGCCAACTCGATGGGAATTCCCACGTTGTCCCGGATTCTGGTGGGGGCTGCGCCGGTTCCGCCCCGGAAGCCGTCGATGGCGATGATGTCGGCGCCGCTTCTGGCGATGCCGCTGGCAATGGCGGCAATGTTGTGAACCGCCGCCACCTTGACAATGATGGGCTTTTGGTATCCGGTGGCTTCCTTTAAAGAGATAACCAGCTGCCGAAGGTCCTCGATGGAGTAGATGTCGTGGTGGGGGGCGGGGGAGATGGCGTCGGTTCCCTCGGGAATCATGCGGGTTCTGGATACGTCGGGGCCAACCTTGACGCCGGGAAGATGCCCGCCGATGCCAGGCTTAGCCCCCTGGCCCATTTTGATTTCGATGGCCGCGCCGGCTTCCAGATAGTTCTTATGAACGCCAAACCGCCCCGAGGCCACCTGAACGACGGTGTTTTCGCCGTAACAGTAAAAGTCCTCGTGGAGGCCGCCTTCGCCGGAATTGTAGTAGGTTCCCAGAGCCTGGGCCGCTTTGGCAAGGCTTTTGTGGACGTTGTAGCTGACCGAGCCGTAACTCATGGCGGCGAACATGACGGGCACATCCAGTTTCAGCTGCGGGGGAAGGGAGCAGTCGATGCTGCCGTCTTCCTTTCGCACCATGGAGGGCGGTTTTTTCCCCAGGAATACCCGGGTTTCCATAGGCTCCCGCAGAGGGTCGATGGAAGGGTTGGTGACCTGGGAAGCGTTGATGAGTATCTTATCCCAATAGACAGGGTACTTTTCCGGGTTTCCCATGGAGGACAACAGAATGCCGCCGCTGCCGGCCTGCTTGAAAATTTCCCGGATGGTGTTTTCGCTCCAGTTGCCGTTTTCCCGCAAGCCGCAGTCGTTTTTCCTCACTTTCAGCGCTCTGGTGGGGCATAGGGCCACACAGCGCTGGCAATTGACGCAGTTGGTCTCGTCAATGACAATGGTCTGCTTTGTTTCGTCGTAGGTGTATACGCCGTTGGCGCACTGTTTGACGCACAGCAGGCATTTGATGCAGCGGTCCTCGTTGCGGACCACTTCAAATTCGGGAGAAAGGTAGTTGATCTTCATCAGTACGCACCTTCTTTCAGCCGGACAATCACCGGTTCTCCGCCGGCCGGATAGGCAATGTTCTCGGCGTCCGGCTCCATCGCCCGGATGGCGGCTTCTTCGCTGGCAATCAACACCTTGTCGCCTTTTTCCGCCGTGACCATGCTCCGCAGCTTCAGGCGGTCGTTGAGCGCCATCAGTCCGCCGGTAAAGCCGAGAATGATGGAGAAAGGCCCCGTCACCAGCAGGCTGGAGTATACCGTCCGAAAATAGGCAAGAACCTCCTTTTCGGCGTCGGTTTTCCTTTCAATCTCGGACCAGAAGGGCGCCGCTATGACGGAAGCCATCTCTTGCAGGGTGAGCTTTTGCTTCCGCAGCAAAAAGTCGGCGATGTAGGTGATGACCTCCGTATCCGTTTGCAGGGTGCAGCGGTACCCGAACATTTCGATGAATCGGCGGTTGGCGTCGTAGGAGGAAATCTCCCCGTTGTGGACGATGGAGTAATCCAGCAGTCCAAAGGGATGGGCGCCGCCCCACCATCCCGGCGTGTTGGTGGGGTAACGTCCGTGGGCGGTCCAGCAGTAGGCCTCGTATTCGTCCAGCCGGTAAAAGCGGCCTACATCCTCCGGATACCCTACGGCTTTGAAGATGCCCATGTTCTTGCCGCTGGAAAACACATAGGCGCCCGCGATGTCGGTGTTGATTTGAATAACTATACGCATAATATATTCATTTTCATCCAACTGTGATGCCGCCAGAGCGCAGGGCATGGGCGCCACAAAGTATCTGCGAATCAGCGGCGCGTCCTTAATGCCGGGCGTTTTGCGCACGTGAATGGATTCCTGCTTGACAATTTCCACCTTGTCTTTTAAATATTCCTCACATTCCCTGCGGGAAAGAGCGTCCCGGAAGAAGATGTGCAGCGCGAAAAAATCCTTGTACTCCGGGTAAATGCCGTATCCGGCAAAGCCTCCGCCGAGGCCGTTGGAGCGCTCGTGCATGGGGATCATGCTTTCGATAATTTTTTCCCCCGTCATTTTTTCACCGGTTTTTGAAATCACGGCGGATATGGCGCAGCCGGACGGTATGCGAATTTGCCCCTCCAGTTTGCTCATACGGATTCCCCCTTCAGGCAAATAAAAAAGCGCTCATTCGGGAAAGCATAGCTTTCCCAAATGAACGCCTTTGTTCATTGAATTTGAGCATACAACAGGTTGCATTTCTTGTCAATAGATTTTTTTCAAAAAGGACCAGCCGGGTACTTGACAATTTGCTCGTTTCGGAATATACTAACCTATCATTGAGACAACGACGTCTCGGAGGTTTTTCCTCCAACGTCGTTGTCTCTTTTTTTATTCATTGGAGAGGGTGTTGCATAATGTCGACCGTTTCTGAATTATTTGGAAGTCTGGTATTTGACGAGAGAGTGATGAAGGCAAGGCTTCCGGGCAATATTTACTATTCCCTGAAGCAAACCATTCGTCAGGGAAAATCGCTGGACCTTTCGGTGGCCAACGCCGTGGCTACCGCGATGCGGGACTGGGCGGTCGAAAAAGGCGCGACCCACTTCACCCACTGGTTCCAGCCGATGACAGGAATTACAGCCGAAAAGCACGACAGCTTTATTTCCCCCTCCCCCGACGGCGGCGTGATCATGGACTTTTCCGGCAAGGAACTGATTAAGGGTGAGCCGGACGCCTCCAGTTTCCCCTCCGGCGGCCTGCGCGCCACCTTTGAGGCCAGAGGCTACACCGCCTGGGACCCCACCTCCTTCGCATTCATTAAAGGCAAGACGCTGTGCATTCCCACCGCCTTCTGCTCCTACAGCGGGGAAGCGTTGGACCTGAAAACCCCGTTGCTCCGCTCCATGGAGGCGCTGAACAAACAGGCTATCCGGATTCTGAAGCTCTTCGGACACAACGACGTCACCCAGGTGACGGCGTCGGTGGGACCTGAGCAGGAGTACTTTTTGGTGGACCGCAAACTGTACGAAAAGCGGCCGGATTTGATCTTCACTGGGCGGACTCTGTTCGGTGCAAAGCCTCCCAAAGGGCAGGAGATGGAGGACCACTACTTTGCCTCCATCAAGCCCAGAGTCCAGGCCTTTATGGACGATTTGAACGAGGAGCTGTGGAAGCTGGGCATTCTGGCCAAAACCGAGCACAACGAGGTGGCTCCCGCACAGCACGAGCTGGCGCCCATCTATTCCACCGCCAACATCGCCACCGACCACAACCAGCTCACCATGGAGATGATGCAGAAGGTGGCGGCAAAGCACGGGCTGGTCTGCCTGTTCCATGAAAAGCCTTTTGCCGGTGTCAACGGCTCCGGCAAGCACAACAACTGGTCCATTTCCACCAACACAGGCATCAATCTTCTCTCCCCGGGAGAGACGCCTCACGAAAACGCCCAGTTCCTGCTGTTCCTGGTGGCGGTCATTAAGGCGGTGGACGACTATCAGGACCTGCTGCGCATGAGCGTGGCCACTGCCGGCAACGACCACCGGCTGGGCGCCAACGAAGCGCCTCCCGCCGTGGTTTCCATCTTCCTCGGCGACGAGCTGACCGGCATTTTGGAGTCCATCGAGAAAGAGGTTCCCTACAACGGGAAGGAAAAAGTGGTGATGAAGCTGGGCGTTCACGCGCTTCCTCGCTTCACCAGAGACACCACCGACCGCAACCGCACATCTCCCTTTGCCTTTACCGGCAACAAGTTTGAATTCCGGATGCTGGGCTCCTCCAATTCCATTGCCGGCCCCAACACCATTCTCAATGCCGCCGTGGCGGACACCCTGCGCATCTTTGCCGACGAGCTGGAAGGGGCGGAGGACTTCAACGGGGCGCTGCAGAAACTGATTCAGAGGACCATCACCGCCCACAAGCGGATTATCTTCAACGGCAACGGCTACGACGACGCCTGGATTAAGGAAGCCACCGAAAAGCGGGGGCTGCTCAATCTTCGCACCACGCCCGACTGCATCCCCGCCATGCTGGAGAAGAAAAACATGGATATGCTCACCGGCATGAAGGTGTTTACCGTCTCCGAGCTCCGTTCCCGCTATGAGATTATGATGGAAAACTACTGCAAGACTCTGCGCATTGAAGCCAACACCATGGTGGATATGGTGACCAAAGGCATTCTCCCCGCGGTGGAAGCCTACGCGGCGGATACGGCCGCCTGTGCCGCCGCCAAAAAGAGCCTGATTCCCAACTTAAGTTGCGAATACGAAATCTCCCTGGTGACTCGGCTTTCCAATCTGGTCGATTCCATCCGCAAGAAAACCGACGAGCTGCAGCAGATTCTGATTTCCCTGCACGACGCGGAAAACGCCACAGCGGAAGCCTTCCTCATTCGGGATAAGGTTCTTCCCAAAATGGCGGAGCTGCGGGCCGTGTGCGATGAAGCCGAAACGGTGACTGCCAAAAAATACTGGCCATACCCCACATACAGCGATCTGTTGTTTGGAGTATACTAACCACAATATGTAAGCCAGCAAGGAAGGTTCCTATAAATAGCGTACCTGTGACGGGGTACGACGCCGTTCCATCATAAACAACTGAATATAGCCAAAAGCGTTTGAGAAAAGAGGAGTAGCGCAGGAAATCGCTTCCAGCGAGTGTGCGACGGTGGGAGGCACACAGCAGAGCCTGCGTAAAAAACACTTTTCGAGCTGCAATCCGAACCGGAGCGTTCCGCAGTAGGTGCGCCGCGGGCCTAGCGTTAAAAGGGCAAGGCTTTGTTAGAAGCCGAAAAGAGTACAAAGATAGGTGGCACCGCGAGCACAGCACTTGCCCTATCGAATGCTGAATTTTATCCGGAGGATTTGATTATGTGTTCGATTATGGGTTATTGCAGCGGCGATGCTGCCTTTGATCTTTTTCAGAAGGGGTTTGAACGGACCATCTCCCGGGGCCCCGACGACAGCCGCATCATAGACACCGGCTGCGGCCTGCTGGGGTTTCACCGCCTTGCCATCATGGGTTTGACGCCGGAGGGGATGCAGCCCTTTGAGCTGGACGGCAGCTATGTGGTGTGCAACGGGG
>JAKPGH010000151.1 GCA_029550985.1 Bacillota bacterium | reverse complement strand
CAACGAACCGGTGATCATTCACGACTCTCTTTTGGATCGCACCACCGACGGGCACGGGCCGGTAGGAAGCTACACGTTTAAAGAGTTGCGCAAGCTGGACTGCGGCTCTTGGAAGGACCCCAAATTTGCCGGTCAGCGGATAATGCACCTGGACGAACTGCTGGATCTCTGCATCGAGCACGACATGTACCTCAACCTGGAGATCAAAAACTACGACGTCTTCTACAAGAACATTGAGGAAATTGTCATCCGCCGCATTCTGGATAAGAAGTGCGAAAACCGGGTCATCCTTTCCTCCTTCAACAACGCCTCTATGGTGCTCTGCAAGAAGATTGCACCTCAGATCGACATTGGATTCCTGTACAACTACCCCATGTTCGACGCTCCGGATTACGCCAGGAGAGCCGGGGTCCAAGCTCTGCATCCTCATCACAGCTGCCTCTTGTATGAGCCCGACCTGGTGAAAAAGGCCCATGAGCTCGGCATCAAGGTCAACACCTGGACCGCCAACACCGATGAAGAGATCCGCAGATGCATCGACGCTGGAGTGGACGCCATCATCAGCAACTACCCCGACCGTCTGGTCGAACTCCTTAACGAAAAGAAGGTGGAACATTCATGAGTAGCCTTGGGAAGGGAAGGAATGGAAGCAAGGTAGCACCCTACCTGTATCTGCTCCCCTGTATGTTGGTATTTGCCATCTTCGTTTTCTGGCCGTTTATTAAAACGGTGGTCTACTCTTTCACCATTACCGACACCAGGGGCAACCCCATTGAATTCGTCGGTCTGGAAAACTACATAAGACAATTTAAATCCCCTCAGTTTCGCAACAGCCTGAAACTGACCTTTAAATTCGCCCCCATGGTGGGCATCCCCACCTTCATTATCGGCTACATTCTGGCCGCCCTTGCCAGCGAGCGGATGCGCGGCAGCCGTATCTACGAGGTCATGTACTCCATGCCCATGGCGGTGGCATCGGCACCCGCTTCCGTCATCTGGTTCATGCTGCTTTCCTCGGGCCAGAACGGCGTGGTCAACTGGATTCTCAACTCGGAAATCCGCTGGCTGTTGGACGCCAAAACCGCCCTCATCGCGGTGGCCATCGTTACCGTTTGGTTGAACATCGGAGCCAACTTCATCTTCTTGCTCACCGGCTTCCGCAATGTACCCACCGAACTGATTGAAAGCTCCCGCATCGACGGCGCGGGGTATTTTACCCGCCTGTTCCGCATTATGACGCCCATCGCCACGCCGCAAATCTTCTTTGTGGTGTTCCTGGACATCGTCACCTCCTTCCAGGCGTTTGCCCAGATTCGTTTGCTGACCCCCAACGGCGGACCCAGCTACTCCACCAACGTGCTGATCTACTCCATCTACCAGTCCGCCATTCGGGATTCCCGGTACGAGACGGCGTTTACCCAATCCATCGTGCTGTTCCTAATCATTCTGGTCATCACCCTTATCCAGTTTAAAACCGAAGATAAGGTGGTGTACTATCAATGAGATGGAACAAGGCGAAAGTCCTCACGGTTCTTGGATTTATCGGCAAGTTGCTGGTGGGCGTGCTGGTCATCTCCCCCATTTTGCTGGGCGTTTCCTTCAGCTTTATGAGCCCCAGCGAGCTGGCCTCCATCCCGCCGCATCTGGTTCCCCATGAGCCCGTTACCTACACCTATCAAAAGGTGCTGCAGTCTATTCCTTTGTTCCGGTTTTTGGGGAACTCCATGATTGTTTGCACCATCGTCATTGTGGGCCAGATTCTCACCTGCTCGTTGGCGGCCTACGCGTTCTCCTTCTTCCATTTTAAGGGACAACGCATCCTCTTCCTGGCGGTGCTGGCCACCATGATGATTCCCGTCGATTCCATCATCATCGCAAACTACCTGACCATCTCCAAGCTCAAACTGTCCGATACCTACATCGCTTTGGTGGCTCCTTACCTGACTTCCGCCATGGGTATCTTCTTCATGCGGCAGTCTTTCCTCACCATCCCCAAGGAGCTGCACGAGGCGGCCACCGTGGACGGCTGCGGCCACTTCCGGTTCTGGTTCAGCATCGTAATGCCTATTTCGAAGCCCGCCATCGCTTCTCTGGGCGTTTACATCTTCATTCAGACCTACAACCAGTTCCTGTGGCCTCTGTTGGTTACCAACACCAACAACATGCGCACGGTACAAATCGGTATGAGCATCCTGCGCGAAGCGGAAGCGGTGGACTACGGCACCGTTCTGGCCGGCGCCGTGATGGTCCTAATTCCCTCGGTCTTTGTGTTTATCGTAGGTCAAAAGTATCTGGTCAAAGGTATGACAGCCGGATCGGTCAAGGGTTGATCGATAAGGCTTGCATTATAAACACTGATGAAAAGGAGAAGAATCATGAAACGTACCGTTGCACTACTTCTGGCACTTGTTCTGTCCGTTTCCTTGTTCTCAGCATGTAGTTCCAGCAGCAGTAGCGCGTCCTCTGCCGCGCCCGCAAGTTCTGCTGCCAGCTCCAGCGCTCCGGCAAGCAGTTCCTCCGCTCCTCAGACCACTGCCGACGCTTCTGCTGGTAAGGTAAAGATCGTCTTCTGGCACGCCATGGGCGGCCGCAACGGCGAGTATCTGGACAAGTTGATCGCGGAATACAACGCCTCTCAGGACGCCGTTGAAGTAGAAGGCCAATATCAGGGCAACTACGACGACGCTTTGGCCAAACTGCGTGCCACTCCCGAGGGCCAAGGCCCCGACATCATGCAGCTGTACGAAATCGGTACCCGCTGGATGATCGACAACGGCAAGATCCGCAAGATGCAGGACTTCATCAACGCCGACAACTACGACATCTCTGACTACGAGCCCAACATCCTGGCTTACTACACTCTGGATGGCGAGCTCTACTCCATGCCCTTTAACTGCTCTTCCCCTGTCGTGGTTTACAACAAAGAGGCTCTGGAAGCCGCTGGTCTGGATCCCAAGACTGCCTTCGCCACCATGGACGACTGCCTGAAGACCGCTGAGGCCATTGCTACCAAGGCCGGGCTGCCTGTCGGTGGTTCCTTCACCAACTACAGCTGGATCTTCGAGCAATTGGTTGGCATGCAGGAGAAAGAGTTTGTGGATAACGGCAACGGCCGCGCCGGTCGCGCCACCAAGACTGTGATCGGCGAAAACGACGCCGCTATCAACATTCTGAGCAAGTGGAAGACCATTGCCCAGTCTCCTTACAACAAGACCTTCGGTAAGGGCACCAGCGAATCCAAGCAGCAGTTTGCCACCGGCACCGTCGGCTTCATTCTGGATAGCTGCTCTGTTTACGTCGACATTTCCTCCGCTGCTGGCGGTAAGTTCTCTGTAGGCTTTGCTCCTCTGCCCAAGGTCAATCCTGGCGACACTGGCGGTACTTCCGTCGGCGGTGGTTCTCTGTGGATCATGGACAACGGCGACGACAACCGCGCTGCCGCTGCCTGGGACTTCATCAAGTACGTCACCAGCGCTCAGGAGCAGGCCGAGTGGTCCATGGCTACCGGTTACCTGCCCATCCGCAGATCCGCTCTGGAGCTTGACTTCTACAAGGATTACCTGACCAACACCAACCCTGAGCTGATCGTGGCCATCGAGTCCCTGCAGAACTCCAAGCCCAACTGCGCCGGCGGCATCATGGGTGTGTTCCCTCAGGCTCGCGTCATTGTTGAGAACACCATCGAAACCATGATCAACGATCCTTCCTACACTCCCGAGCAGGCTGTTCAGGCCATCGTGGACGGCATCAACTCCGAAATCGAGATGTACAACCGCACCAACGGATAGGCATCTTCCCATCCTTAATAGTCACACGCAACAATGGCGGGCGATATTTCGCCCGCCATTGTTGCGTTTTCCTTAAAAATCTTTCACGGAAGGCAAGGTAAATTTTATCTTTTGCATCCTGCAGGATTTATGCTATTCTATAGTTGTATTATCCATTGCGTACGGCAAAGTCAGGAAAGGTGCGGAAGATGAAGGATATTGTTGTGATTTGTCCCATCCAAAACATCTACGACACAGCGCTGAAGATTATTGAAAAACATAACTATCACAACGTCGACGTGATGCTGGGCAATATGAGCGAAGGGGTCAACGTGGCGGGACAGGCCATCGCCGCCGGCGCCAAAGTCCTGGTGTCCCGGGGCGGCACCTACCGCATGATACGGCAGGCCTACAGCGTCCCCGTCACCGAAATCAAGGTGGACGCCTACGACATCATCAAGTGCTACAAACAAATTGTGGAAGACAACGTGCAGGAAATCGGCGTGGTGGGGTTTGGCAACATCATTTACGGATTCGACATCATCCGGCACTTAATTCCGGAACGAATCCACATGATTGAACTCCACAGCGAGAAGGGCGTCTACAACATCATCCGCTCCAACAAGGAAAAGGGAATCAACAACTTTATCGGAGACGCCAACATCATTCCCATCGTTCAACAGTTGGGATGCAAGGGAATGGTAATTCCGTCCCGGGAGGAAACCATCCTCACCGCCATCCAGGAGGCCCGGCGAATTCTCCGAGCCACCAGGCACGAAAAAGAGCGGACCCAATGGCTGATGACCATGACCGACTTTATCCACGACGGCGTCATCGCCATCGACCGGGAAGAGCACGTCACCATCTTCAACCGCCGCGCCGAGGAAATCTTCGGCATCCGCAAGGACCAGGTGCTGGGGAAAAAAATATCCCAGGTGGTGCCCAACAGCCTCCTGCCGGAAGTGCTCAAATCCGGAAATCCCCAACATTCCCAAATTCAAAAGGTACACAACACCAGCATCACCACCAACCGAATCCCCATCATTGTGGACGACGAAATCACCGGCGCCGTCGCCACCTTCCAGGAAGTGACGGAAGTCCAAAACCTGGAGCGGAAAATCCGCCGCAAACTCAGCGAGCAGGGTTTTGTGGCCAAATACACCTTTGACGACATCATCTACCACAGCAAGGCCATGGAAACCTGCATCAGCATGGCGAAAAACTACGCCGCCTTTGACACTCCCATCCACATCTTCGGCAGCAGCGGCGTGGGCAAGGAGCTGTTTTGCCAGAGCATCCACAACGCCTCTCCACGGGCCAACGGGCCTTTTGTGGCCATCAACTGCGCCGCCATTTCCCCGTCCCTCATCGAAAGCGAGCTGTTCGGGTATGTGGAAGGCTCCTTCACCGGCGCCGGGAAAAAAGGCCGGGCCGGTATTTTCGAGCTGGCCCACGAGGGGACCCTGTTCCTGGACGAAATTTCCGAGCTTCCCATCGACCTGCAAAGCCGGCTGCTGCGGGTTCTGCAGGAAAAACAGGTAATGCGCATCGGCGACACCAAAATGATACCGGTGGACGTGCGGATTATCACGGCCTCCAACCGCAATCTGGCCAAAATGATTCAGGAGGGCACCTTCCGAAAGGATTTGTATTTTCGCATCAGCATCCTCACCCTGCGCATCCCGGAACTGAAGCAGCGCAGGGAGGATATCCTTCCTCTGGCGGAATCCTTTATTAAAAAGTATGCGAAAAAATACAACAAGCAGGAGCTTGCCATCACCCCCGAGGTGAAAAAACTGCTGCTGCAGCACGATTATCCGGGCAACGTGCGGGAACTGGAGGGCATGATGGAAAAAAGCGTCATCCTCTCTTCCTTCGACCATCTCATGGAACATTTCTCCCCGGATATTGCAGCGGACCTTTTCGAAAAGGACTCCGAGCCGGTACCGGTGGCACCGCTGAAAAATCTGGAGCTGGAAGTCATTCAAAAAGTGCTGCGCCAAACCGGCGGAAACATGCAGGAAACCGCCAAAATTCTGGGCATCAGCCGCACCACCCTGTGGCGCAAACTCCGCAGTCAAACCAAAGTGTAAGCCACTTTTCAGTTTGAAACGTCTGCGTTTCTTGATGAAACACTATTTGTTCATTAATGAAACGTAGGCGTTTCATTTTTTAAATTCATTTTATAAACCTGCAATATTTATTAAAATTTGGGTAAGCAATAAATATTTCCTATGCAGAAATTGTTGAAGGGCGGCGCATAAAGTCCGACTTTCTACAAAAATATACTCTAAGGACTATAGTTTTGACAAAATATTGTTGGATTATCAGGGGCATCCAATTATTTTGGCACGAACTTTGCTAATTATAGGTGAGTGGACCAAAATTTTAGTTTCTTAGGAGGGTAACAATGAACATTCTAAAAACAGTCAAAAAGGTTCCCGGCGGTTTGATGATCGTTCCTCTGCTGCTCGGCGTACTGACCAACACCTTCTTCCCCCAGTTCCTGGAAATCGGCAGCTTCTCCTCTCACCTGTGGAAAACAGGCGCCATGCCCATTCTGGCCGTGTTCCTGTTCTGCAACGGCGCTCAGATTAATGTAAAGCAAGCCGGCCAGCCTTTGCTGAAAGGTGTTGTCCTGACTGCCATTAAGTTCATCATCGGTGCCGCTCTTGGTATCATTGTCAACAACATTGCCGGTCCTCAGGGTATCCTGGGCCTTACTCCTCTGGCTCTGATTGCCGCCATCACCAACTCCAACGGCGGTCTTTACTGCGCCCTGGCCGGTGAATTTGGCGACTCCACCGACGTCGGCGCCGTGTCCATTCTGTCCATCAACGACGGTCCCTTCCTGACCATGGTGGCCCTGGGTATGTCCGGTATTGCCGAAATTCCCTTCATGATGCTGGTTGGCGCCATTCTGCCCATCATCGTCGGCTGCGTTCTGGGCAACCTGGACGAAGAGTTGCGCGAATGGCTGGCTCCCGGCGCTACCATTCTGATTCCCTTCTTCGCCTTCCCCTTGGGATCCGCTCTGAGCCTGCGTCAGCTTCTGGAAGCCGGCATTCCCGGATTCATCCTCGGACTGCTCTCCTGCATCCTGACTGGTCTGGGTGGCTGGCTGGTTATGAAGCTCATCCGCGCTGAGCATCCCGAAGTGGGCGCCGCCATCGGCACCACTGCCGGCAACGCCGTGGGTACTCCCGCCGCTATTGCCGCTGCCGACGCCAGCCTGAAGGCTGTCGAAGCTTCCGCCACCGCTCAAATTGCCGCGGCCATCATTGTGACCGCCATCCTCTGCCCCATTCTGACCAGCTACATTGCGAAGTATGAAAGCAAGCGGCGTGCTGCCAAGGCGTAAGCTATGAAAAACGCTAGTCGCTATTTAGTGATTGCGGACGACTTTACCGGCGCCAACGACACCGGCGTGCAAATTTGCCGCCGGGGTCTGCCGGTCAGCGTCGTCTTTTCCTCCGATGGCGTCAAGGCAGACGACTGCTCCTACGTCATCGATACCGAAAGTCGGGCGCTGAGCAAGACGGAAGCTCAGGAGAAATTGGCCCGACAGCTTGCACCCGTTGATTTCTCCTCCTTCCACCATGTAATTAAGAAGGTGGATTCCACTTTGCGGGGCAACATTGGCGTGGAAATTGCCGCCACCCAGGCTGCGATGAACGCCGATTTGGTCCTGTTTGCGCCCGCGCTGCCCACCCTGGGAAGGACAACGGAAAACGCCGTGCACATGCTTAACGGTGTGCCCATCACCCAAACGGAGATGGCTCGGGACCCCAAAACTCCCGTCCGGCAGGACAACATTCAAATCATTCTGCAGGAAGCCTTCTCGCAACCGGTGAAGCATATCGGGTTGCAGGAAATCGAAAGCGGCAACATCGATTTTTCCGGGGCAACCATATGCTCCGCCGACGCTACCAGCAACCGCCACCTGGAGATTCTGGTTCAAGCGGCCCTCAAGACGGGACGCCGGATTCTCTGGTGCGGCACCGCAGCCATCGCCGACGTGCTGCTGGGGCTGGAGCGCAACATCTCCCCCGCTCTGGCGGTGATTGCCAGCCTGAGCGAGGTGACCAACCAACAACTTCTCTGGGCTCAAAAACAGGGAGCCGCGTTGGTCAGCGTGCCCATCGACCAGCTGATTCTGGAGCAGGTAACCCCTCGGGAAATCGCCGCCCAGGCGGTGGATTTTCTCAAGGCGGGCAAAGACGTGCTCCTGGCCTCCGCCTCCTCAGTGGACCGGAAAACCGGCCTTGCCAACGCCGACCGGGCGGCCGCCGAAAAGGGCATGGCTCTGGAACAGGTCAGCTTCTACACCCAGGACACGATGGGGCAAATCGCCCGCCTGGTGCTGGAGCAATTCAGGCCCAGCGGCGTATTCCTGACCGGAGGAGATACGGCCATCTCTTTCATGCGCGCTCTGGAAGCATCCGGCTCCATGATTCAAACGGAAATCTTGGTGGGCATTCCCATGATGCGCCTGCGGGGCGGCCCGTGGGACGGCCTAAAAATGATTACCAAAGCCGGCGCCTTTGGACGGGAAGATGCCATCGACTTTGCGCTGCGTAAATTAAAGGAAGTAGATTAAGGATCATGACAAAACGTTTTGCTATCACCATGGGTGACCCCTGTGGCATCGGGCCGGAAATTATCGTCAAAGCTTTGATGGAACGCCCCAACTACATCGACCGCTGCATTGTGTTTGGAAGCGCCTCCATGGCGGAGCACTATGCAAGGCTGTTGCAATCTCCCTTCCCAGTTCATGTGGTTCCCAGTGCTACCCAAGCGGCACTGGGAGCCATCAACATTATCGATCCCTACCCCGTTCGGGTGGAGGATGTTCCCATCGGCAAGGTAAGCGCCCTTGGCGGAGAGTGCGCGTTCCGCTATGTGCGGGCGGCCATCGACAGCGCCCTGGCCAAAGAGGTAACCTCCGTGGTCACCGCGCCTCTCAACAAAGAATCCCTTCATCTGGCGGGGCACAACTACGCCGGACACACCGAGATTTTCGGCGAGTTCACCCACGGCGACAACTACGCCATGCTGCTTTGGAGCAAGCAGCTGAAGGTCATTCACGTATCCACCCACATTTCCCTGCGGGAGGCCTGCACCTCCCTGACCAAAGAGCGGGTGGTCAACGTCATCCAACTGGCCCATGAAACTCTGAAGAAAACAGGCTACGAAACACCTCGGATTGCGGTGGCGGGTCTCAATCCCCACGCGGGGGAAAACGGCCTCTTTGGCGACGAGGAAATCAAAGAAATCGCCCCGGCGGTGGGAATCTGCAAACAGCGGGGCATTCAGGTCACCGGCCCCATCGCTCCCGACACGGTATTCCTGCGGGCCCTGAAGGGAGAATTTGATATTGTCGTGGCCCAGTACCACGACCAGGGACACATTCCCTTAAAGCTGCTGGCTTTTGACGAAGGAGTCAACATCACCGTCGGGCTGGATGTGGTGCGGACTTCGGTGGACCACGGCACCGCCTTTGACATTGCCGGCAAGCTGGTGGCCAAACCGGACAGTCTGCTCTACGCCATCGAGATCGGCGAGAAGTTATAATACCTTTACCCGAAAGCCTCTTGAGCTCTGGCTTACTGCCATTAACGTTGGAAGGATACAGACACCCACTGTTTTATGATAAAGGAGGATACCTATGCCCGTCGTAAAATTCCCTTACGGCAAAGAGATTATTGAGTACGATTTCCCTAAAGAGCGGTTCTTGGGGGAACTGGTCTCTCACATGCACCACTACAAACCCGAGGCTTCCCAGGAAGAATTGGTTCGCCAGGCTTTGGAGCATCCCGTCGGCACCCCCAAGCTCAGCGTCATGGCGGAGGGCAAGAATAAGGTGGTCATCATCGCCAGCGACCACACCCGCCCCGTTCCCTCCAAAATCATCATGCCGCAACTGCTGGCGGAAATCCGCAAAGGCAACCCCAACGCCGACATCACCATTCTGATTGCCACCGGCTGCCATCGCGACACTTCCGAGGATGAGCTCATCAACAAGTTCGGCCCCGAAATTGTCAAGAATGAAAAGATTGTGGTCCACAACTGCGACACCTCTCCCATGGTATACTGTGGCAAGCTGCCCTCCGGCGGCGACCTGATTCTGAACAAGCTGGCCATCGACGCAGACCTGCTGGTGGCGGAAGGCTTCATTGAGCCCCACTTCTTCGCAGGTTTCTCCGGCGGCCGCAAGAGCGTGCTGCCCGGCATCGCCAGCCGCAAAACCGTTATCTACAACCACAACGCCGAGTTTATCGCCCATCCCAAGGCTCGCACCGGCATCGTAGACGGCAACCCCATCCACATCGACATGCTGTATGCCGCCCGGGTGGCCCGCCTTGCCTTTATCTGCAACGTGGTCATCAACGCCAACAAAGAAGTCATCTACGCGGTGGCCGGCGACTGCGACCTTGCCCACATCCAGGGCCGTCAGTTCCTGAGCAGCAAATGCCAGGTAAACAGCATCCCCGCCGACATTGCCGTCACCACCAACGGCGGATATCCTCTGGACCAGAACATCTATCAGGCCGTTAAGGGCATGACTGCTGCCGAAGCCACCGTCAAAGAGGGCGGCGTCATCATCATGATGGCCAAATCCAACGACGGCCACGGCGGCGCAGAGTTCCACAAGACCTTTGCGGAAGAAAAAGACCTGAACCGCATGATGGACACCTTCCTGAAAACCCCCAAGGACGAAACTCGCATCGACCAGTGGCAGAGCCAAATCTTCGCCCGGGTTCTCAAACACGCCAGAGTGGTGTATGTTTCCGACGCGCCCGACGAAATGGTCCGCGACCTGCACATGACTCCCGCCCATTCTCTGGACGAGGCGATGAAAATCGCGG
>JAKPGH010000139.1 GCA_029550985.1 Bacillota bacterium | reverse complement strand
GATCTGCCCCCGGTACCCTTCAAAGGTGATGTTTTTCTGAGTCAGCACGGTATAGGCAACGCCACTGCCCTCATCCAGCATGCCAAGAATCAGATGCTCGCTGCCGACGTAGGTGTGGCCCAGCGAGCCCGCCTGCACAATCGCGACATTGATGGCATTGTTGGCTTTTTGGGTAAACCCGCTGAAACGAAACATGCTATCAATCCTTTCGCAAGGGACCAAAAACAGGCCCGTCATTACTATATATGCAGATGCGGCAAGTCCTTATGGTTTGGAAAATTTCCAAATTGCTGCCGCCCGTTCTGCTATCTACAGCTTTGACGGGGGATTGGTAGCTTATTCCGACTTTTGCGGCAAAAAAAGGAGTTTCCTTTTCATTTGTAACCCATTTTCATGGTAAAGCATAGTATGGGGTGAATCCAATTAAAGGAGGAGCTTACATGTTCGGTAACAATAATTGCTGTTGGATCATTATCATTATTATTCTCCTGCTGTGCTGCTGCTGCAACAATGGTTTCTGCGGAGACCGCTTCGACGGCTGCTAGACTTCCCCCACTTTCTTCCATAAGCAGTAGTACATAGGCAAATCCCGGGCTTCCGAAAAAGAAGCCCGGGATTTGTTTTGAAAGGAAGGGGAAGGAGTTTATTCGTAGCGCAGCGCTTCGATGGGGTCCAGCTTGGCGGCCTTGTTGGCGGGGTAAAACCCAAAGAACACGCCGATGGCCATGGAAAAACCCACCGCCACCAAAATGGCGGTCACCGGAATGTCGAAGGTGCTCTTCAAAACGCCCTCGCCCATCGCCCGAATGACCAGGGAGGAGCCGACCGCTCCCAGCCCGATGCCCAGCAGGATGCCCAGCACCCCGCCGATGAGGCAGATAATGATGGCCTCCACGATAAACTGGATGCGAATGGCGCTGTTCCGCGCCCCCAACGCCTTGCGGGTGCCGATTTCGCGGGTGCGCTCGGTCACCGACACCAGCATGATGTTCATCACGCCGATGCCGCCCACCACCAGGGAGATGGCGGCCACCGCCCCGATAAACAGGGCAATGCCGCTCAAAAGGGCGTTGATGTCATCCAGGTAGGCCTCCATGGTGTAGGCGTACACTTTCCAGGTAGGGTTGTTCTGGTAATACCGGTTCAGGTAGGAGGCCAGTTCGTCGGCCAAAAGCCTTGCGTCCGCTCCCGGCTTGGCCACCACATAAAACCAGGAATAGCCGGTGGGAATCCACCCTTCTATATAATAAGAAGTGGTCAGAGGAATGTAGATGTCGGTGGCAAGGTCGTCCATCGAGGTGGCCTGCCCGCCGAACCCGGACATGTTGTGTTTGTACACCCCCACCACCGTAAAGGTGTGGATGGCGGTCTCCTGATAGAGCTTGACTTCCAAGCCCAAAGGGTTCTGATTGCCGAAAAGTTTTTTGGCCGCAAAATCGGAAATCACCGCCACGTTTTTGGCCGCCTGCACGTCCCGGGCGGTGATGAAGCGGCCGTTTATTACGGTGACGCTGTTGGACACTTTGTAACCGTCGGTGACGCCCCGGATGTTGGCGTTGGCGTACTTTCGGCCTTCCTTCAGCTGCCCGGAGCCGATGGTGTTGCTGATGCTCACCGCTTCCAGCCGGTCGGCAAAGCGGTCCTGCATGTCCTCAATCATCTCCATGGTGATAAGGTCGCTGTCCTCCATCCAGTAGGTGGTGGAGGTTCCGGAAGGCTGCAACCCCACTTCGATGTTGTTCATGCCCATCTCCGCCAACGTGGTGGCAAAGCTGGCCTTGAGGGAAGAGCCCATGGACACAATGGTAATCACCGAGCCGATGCCGATGATGATGCCCAACATGGTGAGGAAGGCCCGCATCTTCCCCGCTTTCAGGCCGGCAAAGGCCAGTTGGATATTTTCTAATAGGTACAAGTTCCGCAGCCCCCTTCTTCCTGCTCCCACAGGGGCATGAATTCCTTGGCGTCATCGCCGGAACGGGATTCCCCCACAAACTGGCCGTCCCGCAAGGTGAGGATGCGATGGGTTTCGGCGGCAAGTTCCGGGTTGTGGGTAATTAAAATGATGGTCTTTCCCTGCTCCCGGTTGAGCTTGTGGAAGATGTCCATCACCATCCGCCCCGTTTGGGTGTCCAGCGCGCCGGTGGGCTCGTCGGCCAGCAAAATGTCGGGGTTGTTGGCCATGGCGCGGGCAATGGCCACCCGCTGCTTCTGCCCGCCGGAAAGCTCGTTGGGCAAGTGCTTGACCCGGTCTCCCATCCCCACCATTTCCAGCAGTTCCATGGCCCTGTGGGTCCGCTCCCTGCGGGAATAGCCGGCGTACAGCATGGGCAGCTCCACGTTTTTCAGCGCCGTGGTGCGGGGTATGAGGTTAAAGGTCTGAAAGACAAAGCCGATGCGGCGGTTCCGCAGGTCGGAAAGGGCGTTTTCGCTCATCCCCGCCACATTCTCGCCGGAAAGGAGATAGGTCCCCTCGGTGGGGCGGTCCAGCACGCCGATGATGTTCATGAGGGTGGACTTTCCCGAGCCGGACGCGCCCACAATGGAGAGGAATTCCCCTTCGTATACGTCCATCGAAATCCCCTTGAGGATGGTCAGTTCGTTGGGAGTGCCGATGTAGTACTTTTTAACTACGTTTTTCATTTCAATGATTTTGTTTGCCATACCATCATCCCACCGCAGCCGCCGATGCATCGCCCATCATGTCGGTGGCCAGCTTCACCACCATGCCGTCGTGGAGATTTTCAGGATTCTGCAGAATCAAATCCCCGGGGGAAAGTTCTCCCGAAACTTCCAGGTAAAGGTCGGTTTCCAAACCGGGCTGGACCACAACGGCCTGGGCGATATAGCTGCCGTCCTCCTGGGGTCGGGCCACGTAGACAATGGAGTTGCCCTCATCATCGGTGGCAACGCTGTCGTAAAGCACCGCCATGACCTGTTTGCGCTGCTCCAGAATAATGCTGACCCTTGCGTTCATGCCGATTTTCAGCCCGCTGTTTTTGCTGGTGACCCGCACCTTGGCGGGATACTCGGCGGTGGAGCCGGTCACCGTTTCGCCGTTGGCGTCCTTGCGGCTGGCGGGGTCCACGCTCAACACCTCTCCCTCAAAGACCTCGTTTCCGGTGGCGTCGGACTTAATCTGCACCGGCATCCCCGGCTTGACGGCGTTGACGTCCAATTCCTTGATGGCCGTTTCGATAATGAGGTCCTCGGTGTTCTCAATGGCAAAAAGCAGACCTTTCGCCTCGGCTCCCTCCTGGGCGTAGACGGCGGTCACCGTGCCGGAAATAGGAGCGTTGATGATGCAGTTGGCCAAATCGTCCTTAAGCTTTTCCAGCGCTATGTACTCGGTGGTCAAATCCGCCGCCGTCTGGGCGGAGGTGACCGCGTCTTGCAGCTCTTTGAGTTTGGCGTCGGAATCCCACTTTGCCCGGTTAAGTCGCTGTTTGGCCGCCTTGAGGTTGGCCTCCGCCCCTTCCAGGCGCAGGTGCGCGGCCGAAACAGCGTCCCGCAGCTGGTTCAACTGATATTCGCTGTAAATGTCGGAATCCGCTCGGTCGTTTGCCCGTCTGGCTTCGTCGTAATTGTCCTCGGCGCTGCGGACATCGTATTTGGCGCTTTCCACCGCCCGCTCCGCCTCTTCCACCGCCTGCTCGGCCGCCAGAATGTCGGCGTCCTGATTGTGCTCCCGGTACCACTCGGCGTAGTAAAGGTCGGTTTTTGCCTTTTTGAGCTGGAGCTGCTTTTGCTGCGCGGTGGCGGCAATTTGAGCTTCCTGGGCCTTAATGTCCGATTCGATGGCGGCGGTGTCCAGTTTGGCCAAAAGCTGGCCTTTCTCAACGTGGTCCCCCACCTCTACCGCAATTTCCATCACCGGCTGCCCCAGCGTGGAGTACACCAGTTCCTTCTCCGCGCTGGCAACCGTTCCGGTCACATCCACGGTGGACATCAAATCCATCACCTCAAGGGGAACCGCCCGAT
>JAKPGH010000134.1 GCA_029550985.1 Bacillota bacterium | reverse complement strand
CATCAGCTGGAAAGTTACGTGATTCCCTTAAAAAACATCCTGCATGAACTGTACGCGAGAGACATCTCCCAAAAGACCAAATCCGCCCTTGGGGTTTTGAGAAGGCAGGGGAAGTTTACCGGACCTGCGGCGGCCTACGGCTATCGCAAAGGGGATGACGGCAAGCTGGAAGTGAAGGAAGAAACCGCCACCATTGTCCAAACCATTTTTCAATGGGCAAAGGAGGGCGCGGGGGATCTGCGCATCGCTCAAAAACTCAACGAGCTGGGGATTCCCCCGCCCGGCCAGCCTTGCTTCGAAACAAAGCGTTGGCATAAAAGCACGGTTCAGAGAATTTTGCGCAATCCCGTATATTTGGGCCATATGGTGCAGGGCAAATCCCAATCGGACTTGTGGAAAAGGGGCGGAAGAGTTTCCGTGCCCTGGGAGGAGTGGGTGGTGGCTCCCCGTACTCATCCTCCGCTGGTGGACGAGGAGACTTTTCTGGCGGTGCGGCAAATCAAAGAGGGGCGAATAGGCAAAACCGCAAGGGCGTGCCGAGGAGATGATTTTCTTTTCTCCCTGGTAACGGACGGAAAGGCGGAAAAATGATGGGAAAGCATCTGCTAGCCTGTTATATCCGGCTGTCCCGGGAGGATGAAAATGAGGGCGAAAGCAACAGCGTTGCCAACCAGCGGGCGCTTTTGCAAAACTACATTCAAAATAACCCCGAGCTGAGCGGGTACCAAATCGTGGAATTTTGCGACGACGGCCACAGTGGCACCCATTTTGACCGCCCCGCCGTTCAAGCCCTGCTGGAAGAAGTGCGGGCGGGCAACATCGGCTGCATTGTGGTCAAGGACCTTTCCCGCTTTGGAAGAAACTACATCGAAGTGGGAGAATACCTGGAACACATCTTCCCTTTTTTGGGGGTTCGGTTTATCTCGGTCAACGACCATTTTGACAGCGGCCGGTTGGACGGTTCCGGCGGGCTGGAACTGGGCTTTCGAAATTTGCTTTATTCCCTGTACAGCAAGGACCTGTCCCAAAAAATCCGCACCGCCAGGAAAACCCGCATGGAGCGGGGCGAATTTTTAAGCAGCTTTCCCCCTTTTGGCTACCTCAAATCCCCTCAAAACCCCAAAAAGCTGGTGGTGGACCCGCAAGCCGCCGCCATCGTACAGGATATTTTCCAAATGGCGGAGGAAGGCAAAAACGCCGTTGAAATTGCCGCCAGCTTAAACGCCCGACAAATTCCCACCCCCGGCGCCTACAAAAAAAGAAAAGGCTGCCGCCACCCGTTTTCTGTTACGGAAAGGCATAATTACTGGCGCAATACCACGGTCCTTGCCATTCTCCGCGACCAGCGGTATACGGGGAAACTGGTAAGCGGAAAAAGCCGTGTCCCCGTAGTGGGGGGCAAGGGCAAACAGCCGGTCCCCCAAAGGGAATGGATTGTGGTGCCCAACACCCACGAGCCAATTGTTTCGGAAGAGCTGTTTGACTCCGTTCAAAAGCGTTTTTCCGCTTCCAAACGGGGAAAAAGAGGCACCGACCCAAGGCCCCTTGCGGGCAAAGTGAAATGCGGGGTTTGCCGGCGCGCCATGAGAAGAAGCCACAGCGCATCGGTTTATTATGTTTGCGAAAGTCATCGGTACCTGGCGGACAGCAACTGCCCCAAAGAGAAGATTTGGGAAAAGGACCTTGCGCAGGCGCTCTTATCGGCAATACATACTCAGATGGCGGTTTTTCTGGATATGGAAAATAAAAACGACACAACATCCTTGACAGAACGGAAAGACCGACTGCAAGCCGCCCTTGCCAAGCTGAACGCATCGAAAAAAATATTCTACGAGCAATATAAGAGCGGTCTGTTGGACTTTGCCGGATACACCCGTCAAAAAGAAACCATCCGACGGCAGACGGCGGAACTGGAGGCGCAAATTGCCAAATTGGAAGCCATATGGAAAAATCGTTCTGCGGAACTGTGTTTCAAGGATATCAGGCAGCATCCGGTTTTTGCGCAGCTTTCCCGTAAGATGGCGGATGCGCTGGTTGACAGTATCTACGTCCATGAAAACCAAGTGGTGGATATTGTCTGGAATTTTCGGGATGATTTAGTCCTGACGGAACACCCGCAGGGCCGGTGGGGCCGGTAGGACCAGTGTCGCCGGTAGGACC
>JAKPGH010000105.1 GCA_029550985.1 Bacillota bacterium | reverse complement strand
GGTCCTGTACCTTAAGCAATCTTGGCTGATTGCCTTTACCTGCATGTTTGTCGCCTTTCTGTGCTGTCAGCCCCTCCGCTGGATCGGGACGCTGACGGGGGTGATTTTTGACAGCGTCGCCATGAACCATATCGGTTATGTCCTGTCCAGCTTTTTCATGTACTACTGGCTGCGGAAATATGTGGTTCATTCGGTCCGGCCTTTGATGGAGCGCTCGGTAAAATCCTGCCTGCTGTTCTGCGCCATGCCAGCTTTTTACTATCTGTTCGACTTTATCACCACGGTTTACACCGACATTTTATACAGCGGCACGCGGATAGCGGTTCAGTTCATGCCCTTTGTGGCCGCCACCTTTTATTTGATCTTTGTCCTTCTCTACTCCACCGAAACCCAAAAGCAGGAGGCCATCCGCCGGGAGCGGGATATGCTGGACACCCAGTTCAGGCTGGCGCAGGCCGAATTTGCCTCTCTGCGGCAGATGCAGCAGAACGCCGCGTCCTACCGGCACGATATGCGCCACCATATAGCCCTCTTGCAGGGTCTGGCCTCCGAAGGGCGCATCGAGGAAATCAAAGAATATCTCAAAACCGCAGAGTCCGACATCGACGCCATCACCCCCCTCCATTATTGCGAAAACGAAACCGTCAACCTAATTTTGTCCACCTACGCCAACAAAGCAAAGCAGTCGGGAATTGAGCTGAACATCGACGCCAAACTGCCGGACTTTCTGCCCTTCAGCGACACCGAGCTTTGTTCCCTTCTCTCCAACGCGTTGGAAAACGCCATCCAAGCCGCCAAACAGATTCCCGACCCGGCCAATCGCTGCATCAAACTGCGGCTGTATTCCAAAAACCGCAAGCTCTGCATCGACATTCGCAACAGCTATCAGGCGGAACCGGTTTGGAAGGAGGGGATGCCGGTATCGGCGGAGCAGGGGCACGGCTACGGCACCAAGAGCATGGTCCACATTGTGGAAAAGCACGGCGGAGTCTGCCAATTTTCCGTCAAGGATGGGTGGTTTATCTTTCAAGCCTCCGCATAACCTTACTGAACGCGCAAAAAAATGCCAGCCCTTTCCCAAGGCTGGCCAAATACGCATAATAAGAGCCGCACTCTCATGGAGAATGCGGCTTTTTTCGGTTGACATTGACCCACGTCAACAGCCTTTGTATTTGGCAAACTGCCAGAGCTTTGCGTGGGATAATTGCAGGAGATTCTTTCTTGGATTGCCTTTTTACAGGTTTCGTCGGCAGAGGCGCGCCTTACTCGACTTGACACGTACTGCCCAAATCCCTTTGTATCAGTTCTCCTTTGTCCATGAAATGTTCATACGGTGAATACGGTTGAAATTGGTTGGCTTACAATTGTGGATATAAACTTGGACTGGTGTTTGTTTCTGCGCTTTCTGCTCCAAATTTATATTCTCGCCATTTGATCCAGCCTACACCCACCGGTTACGATGGCTGCCTCCGCCACAGAAGTTCGGTTGGATCCACTTTCAACACAATGGAAATACCGCGCGTCACGGTAGGGCAAGGCGATCGGGGCTGGCGTGGGGCCCCAGGTACTTTGGGCTTTCGTCTTCCTTGTACATTGGAACCACCCCTTTTCCCTTGTTCCATAAAGTCCGAGAACAAGCTGAAATGTTACTTTCATCCTCCCCCGTTCTTCACCTTTAGTATACCCGGGTATATGGATTTAGTCAATATAAATCCTAAATTTATCTGTAAAACTTTTGTGAATAATATATAACATTTTATCAAAGAACCGCCCTTCGTTACGAAAGGCGGTTGCGAAAATCTTCGTATCCAAATTCTTTGACGATGGTGCAGCTCCCGTCTTTGTGGCGCAGGGCGATGGCTGGCAGCGGCATTCCGTTAAAGGTGTTGGTTTTGACCATGGAGTAGATGGCCATATCCCCAAACACCAGCCGGTCCCCCACCTGTAGGGACTGGTCGAAACTGTAGTCGCCGATGATATCCCCCGCCAGGCAGGTGGGGCCTCCCAGGCGGTAGGTGTAGGGTTTTTCTCCCGGCAGACCGCTGTCCAACACAGGCGGGCGGTAGGGCATTTCCAGCACGTCCGGCATGTGGCAGGTGGCGGAAGTGTCCAGAATGGCGTTGTGCACCTCTCCGTTTTGGGTGACGTCCAGCACCGAGGTCACCAAAAATCCGGCGTTGAGGGCGACGGCTTCTCCCGGCTCCAGGTAGATTTCCAGGCCATAGGTCTGCTGCAGGTGCCGGATGACCTGCTCCAACAGGGGGATGTCGTAGCCTTCCCGGGTGATGTGATGGCCTCCCCCCATGTTCAGCCACTTCATCCGGGGAAGGAAGGGGGCAAAGTTCCGCTCCAGCGCCTCCACCGTCTGGGCCAGAGGGGCGGCGTCCT
>JAKPGH010000102.1 GCA_029550985.1 Bacillota bacterium | reverse complement strand
TTTTCATGCGTTTGCGCGGATATGGATTACTCCACAATAAATCTCTTAACGGCCTCGATAAACTCATCGGTGTTATCGGAATGGATATTGACTTTGATAGGCTTGGAAAGATCCAGAGAGAAGATGCCCATAATCGATTTGGCATCTACGGCGTAGCGGCCACTGACCAGATCGATCTCGAAGTCGAATTGAGAAACGATGGAAACAAAGTCTTTGACGTCGTTGATGGTGGACAGCATTATGTTAATGCTCTTCATAGTGTTTCCTCCTTTTTGCAGATGCCGCAAGAGTAATTTCTGGTTTGTCATGATTATATCATTTTTTTACCAACATAACAAGGAAAATAAAGGAGCGTTCATCTAATATTTGTGTTTTTTTCAAAAACAGTTTATAATACTAGTTTGTAATTGCGTCATATCTGGAGGCGGAACGGATGGGCGCCATCCGCTCCGCCGGGAAAAGGGGGTTTTGTATGCTGCGAGCAGCGTTTTACACCTTGGGCTGCAAGGTAAACCAATATGAGAGCAACGCCATGATGAGCGCCTTTGAGCAAGCGGGCTTTACCATTGTGGAGCCGGAGGAAGAAGCGGACGTTTACGTCATCAATTCCTGTACCGTCACCGCCACCGGCGATAAAAAGAGCCGCCAAGCGCTCAGACGCTTCCGCAGGCAATCCCCCCTCGCCGTGCTGGTGCTCTGCGGCTGCTTCCCCCAGGCGTTTCCCGAAGAGGCTTCCCTTATTCCCGAAGCGGATATTGTCATGGGCAGCAAAAACCGTCGGGACGTGCTGCAGGCGGTGCTGGACCGTCTGGCCGGCGGAGAGCGGGTGGTCAAAATTCTCCCCCACACCGCCGGGGAGCCCTTTGAGCCTATGAAAATCGGGGGGTTTCACTCCCGCACCCGGGCGTTTTTAAAGATTCAGGATGGCTGCGAGCGGCGGTGCTCCTATTGCATTATTCCCGACGCGCGGGGCCCCATTCGCTCCAAACCTCTCCAGGACATCCAAGAGGAGCTGGCGGCGTTGGGGGCCCAGGGCTACCGGGAGGTGGTGCTGGTGGGGATTAACCTAAGCTGCTACGGCCTGGATTTGGGCCTTTCCCTCACCGATGCGCTGGAAGTGGCATGCCACACGCCGGGCATTTCCAGGGTGCGTCTGGGTTCCCTGGAGCCGGAGCTGCTCACCGACGAGATGATGGAACAGTGGAAAAAGCTGCCGGGGCTGTGCCCTCAGTTTCACCTTTCCCTTCAAAGCGGCTGCGACGCCACCTTAAGGCGGATGAACCGCCACTACGACACGGCGGAATACCGCCGGATTGCGGCGGGTCTGCGCAAGGCGTTTCCGGGATGCGCGCTTACCACCGACGTGATGGTGGCATTTCCCGGGGAAACCGAAGAGGAATACGAGGCAAGCGAAGCCTTTGTCCGGGAGATGAACTTTGCCCGCACCCATGTCTTTGTCTACTCTCCCCGCAAGGGCACTCCCGCCGCTTTGATGCCTCAGGTGGATAAGCAGGTGGCGTCCCGGCGGGCAAAGCGGATGGCCCAAGCTGCCGAGGACTGCCGCACCCGGTTTTTGCAGGAGCAGCTAGGCACCGAGCAGCCGGTGCTCTGGGAAAACCGGGACAGCAACGGGTTGTGGCAGGGTTACACCCCCAACTACACCCAGGTTTATCTCGACAGTGACCGGGAGCTGCACAGACAAATTGTGGTAGTGAAATTGACCGAACTGTATCAGGATGGATGTATGGGAAGGCTGGCGGAATGATAAATGGAATATCAGGCTGGAACAATTGATGTAGCGGTCGTCGGTGCCGGACACGCTGGCATTGAGGCGGCTTTGGCCTGCGCGCGCCTCGGCCTGCGGACGGTGCTCTTTACCCTTTCGATGGAGGCGGTGGCCAATTTGCCCTGCAACCCCTGCATTGGAGGCACGGCCAAGGGCCACCTGGTTCGGGAAGTGGATGCTCTGGGCGGCGAGATGGGGCGGGCGGCCGACGCCGTCACCCTGCAGAGCCGGATGCTCAACCGCGGCAAAGGCCCTGCGGTGCACAGCTTGCGAGCCCAGGTGGACCGGGCCGGTTACCATCACTACATGAAAAAGGTGCTGGAGAATCAAAAGGGCCTTCTGCTCCGGCAGTCGGAAATCGTGGACATCCGCACCGACGAATACGGCAAGGTCTGCGCCGTGGTGACCCAGTACGGAGCCGTATGGCAGACGAAGGCGGTGGTGCTCTGCACCGGCACCTATCTGCAGGCCAAAACCTTTGTGGGAGATGTGGTGCGGGAAAGCGGCCCCGACGGGTTGCAGCCGGCCAACCGCCTCACCGCTTGCCTGCTGCGGTTGGGGCTGCCCATTCGCCGCTTTAAGACGGGAACTCCCGCCCGGGTGCATCGGGACAGCATCGATTTTGACCGGCTGGAGCTGCAGCCGGGGGACGACCCCATTACCCCCTTCTCTTTTGAGACCAAGCACCCCCTTCAAAACAAAATGAATTGCTATATCGCCTATACCAACGAGGAAACCCACCGCATCATCCGGGAAAACCTCCACCGCTCCCCCCTTTACGCCGGAGTCATCAAGGGTGCATCCACCCGGTACTGCCCCAGCTTGGAGGACAAGGTGGTGCGCTTTGCCGACAAGCCCCGCCATCAAATCTTTGTGGAGCCGGTGGGATTGGATACGGCGGAAACCTACCTGCAGGGCGCTTCCTCTTCCCTGCCGGAAGATGTGCAGATTGCCTTCTACCGCTCCATCGACGGATTTTCCCGTCTGGAGATTATGCGAACCGCCTACGCCATCGAGTACGACTGTCTGGACCCTCTGGCTCTAAAGCCCACGCTGGAGTGCAAGGACGTCCCCGGGTTGTTCACCGCCGGTCAGGTGAACGGAACCTCCGGTTATGAGGAGGCGGCGGC
>JAKPGH010000069.1 GCA_029550985.1 Bacillota bacterium | reverse complement strand
TACACCTTTGCCAGCGGCAAAATGGCTTTCCTCCACGCGGGAAGGGCAGCCCCTCACGGCTACCACGTGGAAACCGAAATTGTCGGCACCGAAGGCATCATCCGCATCAGTCCCGTCCCCAACAAAAACCACGCCATGTTGTACGTCCAGCAGGGGGTTCTCACCGAGTGTTACGAAAACTTCCCCCAGCGGTTTGAGGAAGCCTACCGTCTGGAGCTGCAGGCCTTTATCGACTGCATCCGCAACCGCCGGCAGCCCGGCGTCACCGTCACCGACGGCCGCAAGGCGGCTCAGATTGCGGAGGCAACCACCCGCTCCTTCCGGGAAAAAAGATATGTAGAAATTGCCTATTAGTTTTTAATACGGGACGATAGGATAAATCATTCGGAACATTTTCCCCATCGCTCCGCCGTTACTGCTTTTTTCGCCCTTCCCCGTTTGCTATACTGGTTTGCGGGAGAGGAAAGAGTATGGCAAACATCAGCAGAACTGCTCCCACCACCACTTTGGGGGACTTGCGCCCCGGTCAAAGCTGCATCATTGTGGCCATTGGCGGTCAGGGAGCCATCAAGCGGCGTTTGGTGGATATGGGGCTTACTCCTGGCTGCCGGGTTTTTTTGCGCAAAACCGCCCCCCTCGGCGACCCGCTGGAAATTCACCTGCGGGGGTATGAGCTGAGCCTGCGGCGGGCCGATGCCAAAAACATCATCGTCAAAAAGGTGTAGAACTGTATGAAGATAGCTCTCACCGGGAACCCGAACTCAGGAAAAACCACCCTGTTCAACCTCTATACCGGCTCCAACCAGTACGTGGGGAACTGGGCCGGCGTGACGGTGGAAAAAAAAGAAGGCGCTTTCTCCTACAACGGTCAAACCATCACTCTGGTGGATTTGCCCGGTATCTATTCTCTCTCCCCTTACAGCATGGAGGAAATCATCACCCGCAACGTCCTCATCAACGAGCGGCCCGACGTCCTCATCGACGTGGTGGACGGCTCCAACATCGAGCGAAACCTGTACCTTGCGGTGCAGCTGATGGAGCTTTCGGTCCCCATGGTGCTGGCGGTCAACATGATGGACGAGCTTGAGGCCCGGGGGGACAAGCTGGACTGCGGCAAACTTTCCAGGCTGCTGGGGGTGCCGGTGGTCCCCATCACCGCCCGAAAGGCGCAAAACACCGAGCTTCTGCTGGACACCGCCGTGGAGCTGGCCAGAACCTCCTCCTACAACCCTCGCCGCCCGGTGGGGCAGATTCAGTACGACAACACCACCTCCCGGGTAATTCGGGAAATATATGCTCTGCTGTGGGAACAGCCCAAGCTGCGGGGGCTTCCCCTTTGGTTCTACGCCTCCAAGCTGTTGGAGGGGGACCAGCAAGCCATCCAGGCCCTGCAGCCGGACAAAAAGATGTTGAATAAAATCGAGGCGCTGGTCAAAAGCTATGAAGCCACCTCTTTCTACGGGGACCGGGAGACCATGCTGGCGGACGCCCGATACAAGGCCATCACCGACATTGTCGCCAAATCCATGGTCAAGCGCGGAGGGGAAAACAGCCTGACCCTTTCCGACAAAATTGATTTGGTGGTGACCAACCGGGTGCTGGCTCTGCCCATCTTTTTGCTGATGATGTTTCTCACCTTTGCCGCCACCTTTGGGCCGGTGGGGGACTTTCTCAGCGAAGGCATCGAGCATCTTCTCAAGAACGTGCTGGGGGGATGGGTGACCGCCCGGCTGGACGCCGCCCAGGCGCCCGGGTGGACCTACGGGCTTCTGGTGGACGCCGTCATCGGCGGCGTGGGCGGGGTGCTGACCTTCCTGCCCCAGATTATGATACTCTTTACCTGCCTGTCTCTGCTGGAGGACAGCGGCTACATGGCCCGGGCCGCCTTTATCATGGACAAGCTGTTGCACAAAATCGGACTGACCGGCAAGAGCTTTATTCCCATGCTGATGGGCTTTGGATGCACCACTCCCGCCGTCATGGCCGCCCGCACCATGGAAAACGAACGGGACCGCAGGCTGACCATCATGATTACCCCTTTCATGAGCTGCGGGGCGAGGCTTCCCATCTACGCCCTTTTTGCCGGCACCTTTTTTGCCTCCCATCAGGGTTTGGTGGTCTTTTCCATGTATCTCATCGGGATGGTGGTGGCCATCCTAAGCGGATTAATTTTAAAAAACACCCTGTTTCGGGGCAAGGTCGCCCCTTTTGTGATGGAGCTTCCCCCCTACCGCCTGCCCTCGTTGGACGCTTTGGGCCGTCACGTGTGGGAAAAATGCAAGGGATTTCTCATTAAGGCGGGCACCCTCATTTTTTCCATGAGCGTGGTGATTTGGCTGCTGCAGAACTTCAGCTGGAGCCTGCAACTGGTGGAGGACAACGCCCAAAGTATCTTCGCCTCCATCGGCAAAGCGGTGGCGCCGGTTTTTGCCCCCCTCGGCTTTGGAAACTGGCAGGCGGCGGTATCCATTCTGGCGGGACTGGTGGCGAAGGAGACGGTGGTCACCTCCATGATGGTGCTGTACGGCGCAGCCTCCCAGGCCGAGCTGGCGGCCATCCTGCCCACTGTGTTTACCAATCTCTCCGCCTTTTCCTTTATGGTGTTCTGCCTGCTGTACATGCCCTGCATGTCCGCCTTTGTATCCATCCGGCGGGAGATGAACAGCCTCAAATGGGCTCTGGGCACCGCTTTGTTCAGCACCGCAGTCGCCTATATCGTCTCCTTGCTCCTGTATCAAATAGGTAAAATTTTTCTACTATAATGTTTACTTTTTGTTTAATATGCGGTATACTGATCTCACATTGATGCAACCGCCGCCAACCTCAAGGAGGGGTGAATTTGACCGCCGTCGTTGTCGTTCTGTGCGGGCTGGTCATTGCGTTGGCTCTCTATTTATTGGTCCGAAGCCTGCAGAAAATCTCCCGTGGCCAATGCTGCGAGGGCTGTTCCGGTTGCTCGCTGAAAGAGAACTGTTCCAGTTATCGCTCTGATGATGTGACCACCAAGAAAGGATGTGGTTGACCTTGGCAGAAGTGCCGCTGGTTCTGCGAGAAGCCAGCGAAAATTATCTGGAGGCCATTCTGAAGCTGGAGGAAATATCCGGACCGGTTCGCTCCATTGACGTCGCCAACCTTTTGGGTGTTTCCCGCCCCAGTGTCAACAAGGCTGTTTCGGTTCTGAAAAAAGCGGGAATGGTGGAGCAGCAGCCCTACGGCAGAATCAGCCTGACCCCTCTGGGCCGGGAACAGGCCAAAGCGGTGGATTTGCGCCACAAAACCCTCAAGCGGTTCTTAACCAAAATCCTGGGCGTGGAGGAAAGCGTCGCCGAAGAAGACGCCTGCCGCATGGAGCACGTCATCAGCCCCGAAACCATGAAGCGGCTGACCGACTATATCCAAACAATTCAAGAGGATAACAAAAACATTCCCGGTGCCGAGTAAGCGCCGGGAATGTTGTACGGGGAGTTTTTTGTTTTTATGGCCATTCGCCGGTTGCCGGGAATTTTTGCATGCCGTCAAAGTGCCTGTCATTCCTTGCCGCCGCAGGATAAAAGAACCGGCCGCATTTCTAAAAAAAGGAAAAACTGGGCGAATCCGGACTGTTTCTTCCAATCGGTGCCATGAAGGGAAAAAGATAGCAGGCTTGATGCCGGATATTACATGGCGGATTTGACTAGCAAATATCCGTGAAAATGCTATAATGACTCTTGAACAGGCGCCTAGTCATCCTTGTTTTGCTTGTCCCGCCCCAGCATCAAATCTCCCAGCAGCCCACCGCACACTCCGGCGGCAAAGCTGGCAGGAGCGGCCTCCATACATCCCCGGTAAAGGGTGATGGCGTGGAAGTAGTTTGGTACATAAGGTGCGGATAACAAGGAGATAACCCCCACTATGTAAAAGACAAGCATCACTCCCGCTCCCAGCTTAATCGCCAGTTTGGGATAGGGGCCCATTTCCCGGAACAAATCCAGGAACTTGCGTATTTTTAGATGCATACACGCCTCCTTTCCGACCGGGGGCATGTACCCCCTATCTAATTGGATGAGATGAGTGTAACATAAAGTTTCACTCGTCACAAGGCGCAATAAATGGCAACGAAAGGTTTTGACACAGTGTTTACTGGGATTTCTACCGCTTGCTTTTATCCTGCCACAACCGAGGACAGCCTCCTGCAGATCGCCCCTCTCGGCCCCGCCTGCATCGAGGTGTTCCTCAACGCCGCAATGGAGCTGCGCCCCGATTACCTGAAAAAATTGCGCTCCATCGCCGAGGGCAGCGGCATTCGGGTGGTTTCGGTGCACCCTTACTGTTCGATTATGGAGCCTATGCTGTTTTTTTCCTATTACCAGCGCAGGTTTGAGGAAGGAGTGGAGCTGTACAAACACTTTTTTGCAGCCGCAGCTCTGCTGGGCGCCGACACCCTGGTGTTTCATGGGGACATAAAACAAAGCACTTTACCCCGGGAAGAGTATTTCCGCCGGTTTTCCATTCTGTGGGAGACCGCCAAATCCATGGGAATTCACCTTTGTCAGGAAAACGTGGAGCGGTGCGTTTCCGGCTCCATGGATTTTCTCGCCGATATGAAACGCAACCTGCCTGACGTGGAGTATATTTTGGACGTCAAACAGGCGGTGCGTTCGGGGCAAAACCCTTTTGAACTGGCAACTTTGCTGGGCGAAAAAGTCCGCCACATCCACATGAGCGACCATCGGAAAGGATATGATTGCCTCGTGCCGGGCAGCGGAGTTTTCAACATACGGGAATTCCTTTTTACAATGAGGAAAACCGGATTTTCTGGCGGAGTGATTGTGGAACTTTATCGGGAAAACTTTAAGGATATTGTGGAAATATCCCGGGGTTTTCAACACCTTTCCACCATTGTCTCAACCGTCTCGTAAAACCACTAAATCTTTCGACTGTAATCGACTTTATTCTCCGTTTTGCATAGATACATACTCCATGTTTCCGTAATATCCTACAAAAACCGTAAGAATTACATTTTGCCATGTCGAAAAAAGACACAGAGTTCTTCTTGCATATTCCCAATTTTTATGGTTTTTTATGTATGTTAAACATTTTTTGATGCTGTGGAGTAGGTATTTCCGTACCATCCTTGCCAATGGTAGGTATGTTACGGGCTGGAACGGTGTGTTTTGAAGGGAGGTTCTGGAACGTCTTGTTGTATGTAAAGAAGTACGCATTGGTATCCAACGACCGAGAACTGAGCATGGAGCTTACAACTTGCAACATTGTTGACGAAGAGGAAAAAATTAGTTATACTACATATGGATTTCGAATCTTAGACGAACACAACAACATATTGTTTTCCGCGAAAGACGTAGACACCAACCAGGAGTTTGTGGAGCAGTTTATCCGACTTTGCGCTGAAAACGATGTGCGGCTGGTTCATATTCCCGACTTGCTGGAGGATTATCTGAGCCAGCGTTGACGCAAGGAGATGATGCCCGTTGAAATGTCCCTTTTGCTTTTATCCGGAAAGCAAGGTGATTGATTCCCGCCCCACCGACGAGGGAGAAAAAATTCGCCGTCGACGGGAATGTCTAAACTGCGAAAAGCGATTCACCACATACGAAATTGTGGAAACCACCCCCATCATGGTGGTGAAGAAGGATCGGCGCAGAGAGGCTTTTAATCGGGAAAAATTGCTGGCGGGTCTGATGCGGGCTTGCGATAAACGTCCTATCTCCGCGAAACAGTTGGAGGGAATCGCCGACAGTATCCAGCAGAAAATACAAAACTCCATGGACCGTGAGGTGTCCTCCGCCTACATCGGAGAACTGGCAATGGAACACCTCAAGGAAATTGACGAGGTTGCCTATGTCCGTTTTGCTTCCGTCTACCGTCACTTTAAGGATATTAACTCCTTCATGGAGGAACTGACCAACATCTTGAAGGATAAATCTCGAAATAGTTCCCAATCCGAATAAAAACATATGCAAAGCCGGTTTTCGCCGGCTTTGCTTTTTTGTGGGGGATGAAAAGCCCTTGTTGTTGAGAGGATTGGGGGAACCTCATGGCAGAACATCGGGGAGGACGCGTGTCATATCACCGCACAATTAACCTCTCTATTTCGCAGGCGTGATGTTCCAGCTCGCCTGGAGAACTGTGGGCTCACGTTACACAAACTGAAATTCTCCATTCGTTACAAAGGCCTGAGAAACACAATTCGTGTGATTTCTCAGGCCTTTTTATTCCTATACCCGATTTTTCCTTAGCGCAAAAATACTCCCTTTCGAATGAACAGAAGGGAGTATTTTACAGACAAGGCTTAATTAAGGTCAATTAGAAAGACGGAGGGGTAACGGCAAAAATAACCTGCACCGTTTCGTCGGTTGGATTGTACCAGCGATGCTTGGCCCCGCCCGGTA
>JAKPGH010000054.1 GCA_029550985.1 Bacillota bacterium | reverse complement strand
CGCATTGTCATTGTGTTTTCCCTTTTGCGCAACGCATTGGGATTGCAGCAGACCCCGCCCAACCAGGTGCTCATCGGCCTTGCCCTGTTTCTCAGCCTCTTTATCATGCAGCCGGTGCTTTCCGATATCAATGAAAACGCCTACCGCCCCTTTTCAGAAGGGGAGATTACCAGCGAGGAGTTTTTGGACCGGGCCTCCGCCCCGATGAAGGAGTGGATGCTCCGGCAGACCAAGACCGAGGACCTCAACATGTTCCTCAACCTTTCGGGGAGAGAACGGCCTCAGTCAGTGGAGGATTACCCCATGACGGTGGTGGTGCCCTCCTTTGTCACCAGCGAGCTGAAGCGGGCGTTTATCATCGGATTTCTGCTCTATCTGCCCTTCCTGATTGTGGACGTGGTGGTGTCGTCGGCTCTCATGTCCATGGGCATGATGATGATGCCGCCGGCAATGGTGTCATTGCCCTTTAAGATACTGTTGTTTATTCTGGTGGACGGCTGGAACTTGGTGATTCGAGCTCTGGTCCAAACCTATCAATAAAGAAGTGAAGAAACCGCTGGGCGAGAAAGGAAAGGAGAACTGCGTTGACTCAGGGTCAAGTGATGGAAATATTGCGGGATGCGCTGTTCACCACCTTTAAGCTGTCAGCGCCTCTGCTGATCGGCAGTCTGGCGGTGGGACTGATCATATCGGTCATTCAGGCAGCCACGCAGATCCACGAGCAAACCCTTACCTTTGTGCCAAAGCTGATCACCATAGGTCTGTTGCTGCTCTTCATCGGTCCCTGGATTATGACCCAAATGGGGGAATTCGTGGAAAGGCTGCTGACCTATATGGTAAGCATCTAACGGTTCCGGGGGCGGATGATGTATATTAATTTAGAACAGTACATGATCTTCCTGCTGGTGATGCTGCGCATGGTGGGTATGCTGCTGTTTCATCCAATTTTAGGCCGGCGCAATATCCCGCCGATGCTTGGCACCGGCTTGGCATTTGTGCTGGCTGTTTTGCTAACCGGAACCATGGACTTTGCCCCCCTGCCGGACGTAACCTTATTGCAGTTTCTCTATTTGGTGGTCAAGGAACTGGCGGTGGGGCTTGTAGCGGGAACCATCCTGCGCATGTTTTTGTCCGCCCTTACCATTGGCGGGGAAATCATCGATTTTGAAAACGGCCTGAGCATGGCCAAAAACTTCGACCCGGCCACCAACGCATCCGTGTCGGTGACGGCGGACTTTTTCAATGTCTTCTTTATCCTCAGCTTCTTTGTCACCAACAACCATCTGACCTTTATCTACCTGGTGGCCCAAACCTTTCGGGTGATTCCGCTGGGCGAGGCGCTGATTAGCCCCGACGCCCTTTACTACATCCCGCAGCTGTTTTCCGCCGCCTTTTTGCTGGGCATTAAACTGAGCCTGCCCATTGTGGCGGTGGAGCTGGTGGTCACCATTGCCACCGGTATTATCATGCGGGTGGTCCCGCAAATCAACATCTTTGTGGTCAACATCCAGTTTAAGCTCTTCGTCGGTATCTTTGCGTTGATTGTGCTGGTGGCTCCCATTATGGGGTTTTTGGAAAACCTGCTGGCCATCTGCATGGAGCGGGTGCAGGAGGCTTGGACTTATCTCTTGCCGGTTTAACCGGCAAAATCCACTCGGGCGCGGGGCGCCCGTCCGCCGGATGGGGGGATAGACAATGGCGCAGGGCGAAGGTGGCGAGAGAACCGAAAAAGCAACGCCAAAACGGCGAAGCGACGAACGAAAAAAAGGTAATGTATTTCAAAGCCGGGACGTTACCACCATCCTAACCTTGGTAGCCGGATTTTTTATTATCCGGGTGTTTGTGGGAAGTTTCCTGCAGCAGTTGCAGGAGCTTTACCGCCGCCAGGTTTACCGCATCAACGACATCCCCCAACTGGACACCACGGTGGTCATGGCCCTGTTCCGGGAGACGGCAACCCTCATTGCCACCACGCTGCTGCCCGCCGTGCTGTTGATTAGCTTGTTGACGGTGCTGGCGGTGGGTTTTCAGACTCGGTGGATTTGGTCCACCGAACAGCTGAAGTTTAAATGGGAACGCATCAATCCCATCAAGGGATTTCGCATGCTTTTTTCCCTCCGCTCTCTGGTGGAGCTGGCAAAGAGCATAATTAAAATCGTGGTCATCATCTGGCTGTTGTACGGCAAGGTCATGGACACCCTGGATTACCTCCCGGTGATGATGGACTGGGACGTGATGCAGGCCGCCCGCTTTGTGGGAAAGGAAATTATCGGCCTTATCATCACCGTGGGAATTGCCTTCGGAGCGGTGGCCGTCATCGACTACATCTACCAGTGGTGGGAGTACGAAAAGGGCATCCGCATGACCAAGCAGGAAGTCAAAGACGAGTACAAGGAGATGGAAGGCGACCCCCAAATCAAGAGCAAACGCCGGCAAAAGCAGCGGGAATACGCCATGGCCCGCATGATGCAGGCGGTCAAAGAGGCCGACGTGGTGGTGAGAAACCCCACCCACTATGCGGTGGCCCTCAAGTACGATATGGAAAAGGACGTCGCCCCCATTGTGCTGGCCAAAGGGCAGGACCATGTCGCCCTGCGCATTGTGGCGGAGGCGGAAGCCAACAACGTCCCCACCGTGGAGAACAAGTCTTTGGCCCGCAGCCTGTATGACCTGGCCCAAATTGACGAAATGATACCCCCGGAACTGTTTGCCCCCGTGGCCGAGCTGCTGGCCTGGCTGT
>JAKPGH010000035.1 GCA_029550985.1 Bacillota bacterium | reverse complement strand
CCCGCCGGTTTGCCCCAGTAGGTATACATCGTCTTGTCCGCCATCCATTCTTTTAGCGCCGGAAGATCCGACGGTTGCAACTGCCGAAGGGTCAGACGCTCGGTTCGCAAGATTGGTTTATTTACAATATAATCTGCCAGTGCCACGATAATTCCCCGCTTTTTTATCTCCACAAAAGTTGAATGATACCCATGCTGTAAAGCACCCTACTTCTAATTTTTACAAAGTATGAGCAATACTTCAATATCAAAAATCTCTCAATCATCCAACTTTTTAACAAAGCAAGCGTTTGGATGGTCGCATCACTAAAATCAAAAAAAGAGGAAGGAAACCTCCAAGGACGGTTTCCTTCCTCTTTTCCGTATGTATGGAACTATGTAAGGCTTGCGGCTAGTATTTTAAAGCAAATGCTTCCTTTGCCTTATTGCCTGTTTCCTGTGCGTTCTCCTCCGCCTTCTTCTCCGGCATCTGGTCAGACTCCTGGAAAGAACGGCTACTGATATCACCTTTCTTGACTTTAAACCTGCCGACCAGCTCCTTGAGCATTTCAGCCTGGCTGGAAAGCTCTTCGCTGGCGGCCGCGCTTTCCTCGGAGGTGGCGGAGTTTTCCTGAACCACCTGAGACACCTGGGTAATGCCCTGGTTGATTTGGGTAATGGCGGCGGCTTGCTCGTTGGAAGCGTTATTGATATTGCCTACCAAATTGGTGACAGCCGCCACTCCTTCCACAATCTTTTGCAGAGCCTCGGCGGTTTCCTGGGCGATTTTGGTTCCGCCTTCCGCCTTCTTAATGGAATCCTCAATCAAAGCGGTGGTCTCTTTGGCTGCGTTGGCGGACCGTGCGGCAAGCGTGCGGACTTCTTCGGCCACAACTGCAAAGCCTTTGCCGTGTTGTCCGGCCCGGGCGGCCTCCACCGCGGCGTTCAGCGCCAGTATGTTGGTTTGGAACGCAATGTCATCGATGACTTTGATGATCTTGTTGATGTTGTTGGACGACGCATTAATCTCATCCATTGCCTTCAACATTTCCTGCATGTGGCTGTTGCCAATGACGGCATATTTTTTAGCCTGCTCGGCCAACTGGTTGGCCTGATTGGCGTGATCGGCGTTGATCTTTGTTTGGGTAGATACTTCTTCGATGGAAGCGGACAACTCTTCGATGGAGCTGGCCTGTTCGGTAGCTCCCCGGGAAAGCACCATACTGGAATCGGAAATTTGCTTTGCCCCGCCGGACACCTGTTCAGCTGCAGAAGTAATGTTCAGCATCAAATGATTGAGGTTTTGCACCATTTCGGACAGTTTCCGTCCCAGCAAATCCTTTTCGGAGCGGACGGGCACTTCCACGGTCAGGTCGCCGTCCGCGACTTTCTCAACCAGCATGGCCTGTTCTTTTGTGCTCCGAACCAAATCTCTGAAAGCGTCCACCAGTTTCCCAGTTTCATCTTTGGAATTGATGGTAAATGTGATGTCCATATCGCCGACAGCAAGCTTACGGGCAGCGTTTACCACCCTATTGATGGGACGGGAAATACCGCGGGATATGACAAGGCTGAGCATGACGGCAGCAATCACGCCTACCGCCAATATGATTATCATGATCAAAATGCAATTTCGCGCCAGCTGCTCATTTTTCGCTATCTGCTGTGCTGCGCCATCTACATTATAGTTAATTAATTCGCGGATCACCGTCTCAATACTTTGCGCCAATACCAGAGCGTCTCCGCCCTTTGTAAATGATGCGGCAAACTGTTTCTGACTAATCGCCCCGGAGCTCAACTGATTGACTAGCTGCTCTGTCAAGGCTTCATATTGTTCAATGACAGTTTCAATATTGTTCAGCAACTGCATTTCTGTCTCTGCGTCGGCGGAATTACTGGCTTCCAACAAATCGTAATATGCGCTGATATTTTCAGCGATGACGCCTTTATGCAGTTCCAGCCGCTCCAGATAGTATTGTTTTTCTTCCGCCGTACTGGCCATGGAACCATACGCCATGACGTTTAAGCGAATCTGCTGAAATTTGGAGCTGATTTTTTCGAGATACTCCATTGCTTTGGCGGAAGTCGTATAATCCTGTTGATAAGAATTCTGCACCGAGTTCAGATTGACGATACCCACAATCCCAATCACACAGGAAATGATGGTAATGATGGCGAAACCCAATATAATTCTCACGCCAATCTTGAGATTGTTCAGCTTCTGAAACATAGAAAACCCTCCATTGGTAAACGACAAATTGCGATTCATCCAGTTGCTTTTTTCAGTTAACAGCCTGCATCGTTTCCCGCCTTTCGCATTTTATTTTTGGCTTCGGCTTTTCAAAGGGATTCCCTCTGCATCGTTACAACTTCTTCCAACTTCTTGGATCATTTCACTGCCAAGTAATCTCAATAAATGGAGAATTAATTTGCCAATTTCGACCAAATTCGACGGCAAGCAAAGTATATCAAAGGACCTTATCATAAATCAAGATAATTGATAAAATATTACATATAATATGAATTAATTGAACATACTTTAAAATAATGATACTATTAGACATATAATAGATTGATTTTTTCATATCCAAGCGGTTGTGATAAATCAAATAGAGTAACGGCATCGTAAATATCCATACTGCGATGCACAATGTAATAAAAATCAAGCAAAAAGCCTGCCCTAACAAGGCAGGCTTTCTTTAACGATTGAATAATGTTCCAAGCATTCGACGGAGCTTACCGCCTTACTTCGGCGGAAAAGATTTTACCATTGCCAACTTGTCAAGCATTGTATGAAGCTTAAGGGAATGTAATCCAAGAAAACGGCCATGGGGAAGCGCAACAGGCGGACGTCGTGCGTGTTGGCTTTTGAAGTTGTGATAAATAATTAAAATAATCATGCCGGAAAAAACATCGATGCCAATGTTCAACAGGATGGTCTTTTCCGGGTCAAAAGGGATCATAACACCCTCACTTTACGCTGCAACGTCCCCTGCCTATTAGCCTTTGACATTCGTTTACCATAAGGCCATCCACAGTTCTATATGTATATGTTTCGTCAAAATTCGTTTTTCCTGCGCCGTTGATGGCGCAGGAAACGAACAAGGCGCTCTACGCCGTGCATAGAACGCCTCGCTCGCTTTCTGTCCATGATATTTGGTAAAGTCATTGGCTTGTTATGGTCGTCATTGCTCCTTGCGCTGCCTTCTCTCAAACACTTTCTTATCGCCGATCTCCGGCACTTGCATCGGATAATCGCCGCTGAAGCAGGCCAGGCAGAGTTGCTCCGCCGGTTTGCCAATGGATTTCACAAGCCCCTCGAGGCTGAGATACCCCAGGCTGTCCGCGCCTATGGTCATGCGGATTTCTTCGATGGTCTTCATGGCCCCGATCAGCTGTTCCCGGTCGGGCGTATCAATGCCGAAATGGCAGCCGTAGGCGACCGGCGGCGAGCTGATTCTGAGGTGCACTTCTCTGGCTCCCGCCATCCGCAACAGCTTGACGATTTGCTTGCTGGTGGTACCCCGGACAATGGAATCGTCAATCATGACAATTCGCTTGCCGCAAACGCTGCACCGCAGGGAGTTGAGCTTTAGTCTGACGGCCGTTTCTCTCAGCTCCTGCTTCGGTTGAATGAAGGACCTGCCCACATATCTGTTTTTGATCAGCCCCTCCCCGAAAGGGATGCCGGATGCTTCCGCATAGCCCAAAGCGGCGGGAATCGAGGTGTCCGGCGCCGCTATCACCAGGTCCGCCTCCACGGGATGCTCCACGGCCAACCGCTTTCCCGCATTTTTTCGAGCCTCATAAACGCTGGTGCCGTCGATGATGCTGTCCGGGCGGGCAAAGTAGATGTATTCAAAGATGCAGGAAGCCCTTCGGTTCCTCACCGGCATTTGCCAGGACCGAAGCCCCGACTGATCGATGCGAATAATTTCACCTGGCTCCACGTCCCGGATAAACTCCGCTTCTATGACGTCCAAGGCGCAGCTTTCCGAGGCAAGGACATAGCCGTCCTCCCCTATCTTCCCCAGGCAAAGAGGCCTGAGGCCATAGGGGTCCCGGACGCCGATGAGGGAATCCTCCGTCATCACCACCAGGGTATAGGCGCCCTGAATCATGTCCATGGTTCGTTGGATAGCGTTTACCATGCCGTCGCCGCTGAAACGGGCAATCAAGTTTGCGATGACTTCGGAATCGATGGTGGTTTGAAAGACCACGCCGTCGTCTTCCAGACGGCTTCTTAAACCGGCGGCGTTGACCAGGTTTCCATTGTGGGCAAGGGCGATGCTGCCGCCGCGGTATCTTACCACCAAAGGCTGGGCATTGGCGACTTTGCTGTCCCCCGTTGTGGAATACCTGACATGGCCGATGCCTTTATGGCCTTTGAGCCCTTTTAGGACCTCCTCGCTGAACACCTCCGGCACCAGGCCCATTTCCTTGTGAGAATTGGTATGGAAACCGTCGTTGGTGGCAATGCCCGCGCTTTCCTGCCCCCTGTGCTGCAGGGCATACAGACAATAATAGAGGGATTTCGCCACGTCTTCAGCTCTGTCGCGATAAATCCCGACGATGCCGCACTCTTCCCTTAATTTGTCAACATGAGGCATTTCAAAGCTCCTCTCCATGCCCAACCGATTTGCCGTTCCATTCATACCAAATATTATCCCGCTATTGCATCGATGCGCACGGAATCCGTTTTAGAGCGGCTGCGCATGTTTCAGCCGCCGCAGCACTTCCCGGTAGGCACCCAGCACATCGCCAAGGTCCCGGCGGAAGCGGTCCTTGTCCAGCTTCTTGCCGGTGGCTTTATCCCAAAAGCGGCAGGAATCCGGCGAGATTTCATCCGCCAGAACGATTCTGTCGTCGTGCTTGCCGAACTCCAGTTTAAAATCCACCAGGATGATGTCGCATCGGTCAAACAGCGCGGACAGAAGGGCGTTGATACGCAGCGCCATGTCCTTCATAGTCTCCAGCTCTTTCTGGGAAGCGATTCCCAAAGCGGTAATCTGGCTTTCGTTCATCATCGGGTCGCCGAGTTCATCGCTCTTTAGGCAAAATTCCAGAACGGTGTTTTTCAACGGCGTGCCTTCGGGAACCCCGTATCGTTTGGAAAAGCTGCCGGCGGCCAAATTGCGGACAATCACCTCGACGTTGATGATGTCCACCTTTTTGGCCAGCATGCGAGTCTCGTCCAGCATTTTGACAAAGTGGGTCTCGATTCCGTTTTTCTCCAGATACCGGTACAGAATGGAGGTGATTTCGGCGTTGAGGACTCCCTTGCCTTCCAGCTCCGCTTTTTTGGCGCCGTTGCCGGCCGTGGCCGAATCCCGAAATTCCAAAATGCAGGTATGGTTGTCGTCCCCCGCATAGACGGATTTTGACTTGCCCGTGTATAACAATTCGTTTGCCATCTGAATCTTCCCCCTGTCAAAAACAACAAATGGCGCTCCTCATCCCCTGCAACGTGACATTTGCATTGCAAAGCATGACGAACGCCATTGTTCATCTGTCTAAATTGTATGGTTTGGCGGCATATTTGTCAATAAGTATTTCTGGACAATATTTTTCACCTATCCCAATGTCACTTTGAATGGAATCTGCCAAGAAACTGGTTGTGCCGTTCACACAACCAGTTTCTTTCACTAAGCCTTTTTCCACTTTCGCTGCAAGAGTTTGACCAGCTCCACAATGGGAATGACCAGGATAGCAAGACCCATAGCGGCGACATACTCCATGAAGCTGATGGAGGTAAAGCCAAAGGCGTCCCGCAAAAGGGGAAGATAGATGACCGCCGCGGTCAACAGGAAGGAGAGAAGCATCGAGCCGAACAGGTAAAAATTGTGGTTCTTTACTTTGAAAATCGACCCGTACTGGGAGCGCATGTTGTAGGAGTGGAAGATTTCCGCCATGGACATGGTGAGAAACGCCATGGCCATTCCGTCCTCGCTGTTCACGATTCTCCAGGCGCCGTTTTCCATCCGCTCGCCGATAAAGTAGGCGGCAAGGGTCAGCAGGGCCACCATGACGCCCTGATAAAAGACGCTGAATCCAACCCCGCCGGAAAAAATGCCTTCCTTCGGGTCTCGGGGGCTGCGCTTCATGATATCGACTTCTCCCTTTTCCATGCCCAGGGCAAGGGCGGGAAGGGAGTCGGTAATCAGGTTGATAAACAGAATATGGGCTGGTTTGAGGATGGTAAATCCCAGCAGGGTGGCGCAGAAGATGCTGATAACCTCCGAAAGGTTGGAGGAGAGCAAAAACTGAATGGATTTGCGAATGTTGTCGTAGATGCGGCGGCCTTCCTCCACGGCGGAGACGATGGTGGCGAAGTTGTCGTCGGCCAGTATCATGTCGGCGACGTTTTTGGTCACGTCGGTGCCGGTGATGCCCATGCCGATGCCGATGTCGGCGTTTTTAATGGAAGGCGCGTCGTTTACCCCGTCGCCGGTCATAGCCGTCACATACCCGCGATGGCGCCACGCGTTGACGATTCTTGTCTTGTGCTCCGGCTTCACCCGGGCATAGACGCCGTAGCGCTCGACATTCCGGGCGAAATCCTCGTCGCTGATTTGGTCCAGCATGGCTCCGGTTATCGCCTGGGAGCGGTCGGTGATGATGCCGAGCTGCAGGGCAATGGCCGTCGCCGTGTCGACGTGGTCGCCGGTAATCATGATGGGGCGGATGCCGGCGGTCCGGCATTGCTGGATAGCTGCCGGCACTTCCTCCCGCACGGGGTCAATCATTCCCACAAGGCCCAGGAAGACCAGGTTGTTTTCCTCCTCGGGGGAAAGGGCGGCGGGCCGCGTCTCCCATTCCCGGTATCCGGCGGCGAGGACGCGCAGGGCTTTGTCGGCCAGGCGCTTGTTTTCGCCCAGGAAGAATTGGCGTTTTTCTTCCGTCATGGGCAGGATGTTTCCGTTTTCCAGGTAACTTACACATTTCCAAATCACCACGTCGGGAGCGCCGGTGGTGTGTTGAATTAGTCCGCCCTCCGGCTTTTGGTGCAGGGTGGTCATAAGCTTGCGGGCCGAGTCGAAGGGAATTTCGGCAACCCGGGGATATTGCCGGGACAGCTCGTTTTTCGGCAATCCCAGTTTGTTGGCGTAATTGACGACGGCGGCCTGGGTAGGGTCCCCCTCCGCCTGCCCTTCCTCGTTCAGCTCCGCGTCGGAACACAAAGCCAGGGATGCGGCCAGCAGCTTTTCATCGCCGCCCGAATACTCCACCACGGTCATCTTGTTTTGGGTGAGGGTTCCCGTCTTGTCGGAGCAGATAATCTGGGTGCAGCCCAGGGTTTCCACGGCGGTGAGTTTGCGGATGATGGCGTTGCGCTTTGACATCTTGGTGACGCCGATGGAGAGGACGATGGTGACCACGGCCACCAGTCCCTCGGGGATGGCAGCCACCGCAAGGCTCACCGCCAGCATAAAGGAGTCCAGCAGCGTATCGGCAATGCCCACACCTGAAACGGGGGCGGACAAAAAGTGGCGCAGAAGGCTGACGCCGAACATGACCACGCAGATGCCAAGGACAAGGGCCGTCAGAATGCGGCTGAGCTGAGACAGCTTTTTTTGCAGGGGAGTCTCGCCCTCCTGTGCCGTGGTGATGGCGTTGGCGATCTTCCCCATTTCGGTGTTCATGCCGGTGGCGGTGACCACCATCATGGCGCGCCCGTAAACGGCGGAACTGCCCATGTAGACCATGTTGATTCGGTCGCCCAGGGGAATGTCGCCCTCCTTGGCGTTGAGAGGGGCGTCGGTTTTTTCCACCGGCACCGATTCCCCGGTAAGCGCCGCTTCCTCCACCTTCAGGCTGACGCAACGGATGAGGCGGCCGTCGGCGGGGACTGCGTCTCCCGCTTCCAGGAGCACCACGTCGCCCACCACCAGTTCCTCGCTTTTCAGTTGAACTATGCGCCTGTCCCGCATGACTTTGGAGGTGGCGGCCGCCATTTCCTTGAGGGCTTCGATGGCGGCTTCCGCCTTGCTCTCCTGAATGACGCCGAGGGCGGTGTTGAGCACCACCACGAACAGAATGATGAATACGTCGGATAGGGACTCGCCGGACAAAACGGCGGTCACGCCGGATATGGCAGCCGCGACAATCAACACCAGCACCATAGGGTCGGAAATCTGAGCGAAGATTCTTTCCAGGATGGTGGTCTTCTTGCCCTCCTCCAATCGGTTGGGGCCGTACTGGTTAAGCCTTCGCTCGGCTTCGGCGGAAGCAAGCCCGTCCGCGCCGCTGCCCACTTCTCTGAGCACGTCCTCCTTCGACATAAAGTAGTGTTTCAAAACACTCTCCCCTTTCTTCCAAACGCTCACGCAGGGTTAAAAAAAGAGACTTATGCGCACAATACCGCGCATAAGTCTCGTTCATTTTCCGCTCGGGTGAGACGGTATACTCCGAACCAGACGGCATCATCGCCGCCATGATGTTGACCCGGAGTGCGCCAATAGGCGCGAACTACTCCCTTATGTTTAGCAAATTTTAACATACCCGCAGCGGTTTTGTCAATTGACGAAATGAAAACTTCCGTCAGAACGCGCACGAAAAAATGCTTTGATGTCGGCAAATTTGGACATAAAACGCGATTGTTCACAATTTGTTCACAATATAACTATAAAGAATTTTATGCATAAATTTTATAATTTTTATAGACGAATGGTGAATTGTGCTGTAAAAAACGGAGATATTCGAAAATCGGCTAAAACTTACAATAGGAAGGAATATTGGGGGGCTAGCGATGAATAGCGTTTCGAAAGCTGCAGTTCACTTGCTGCTGAACTACGTCTCGAACAACCCAATGGAAAAAATGCCGGTCATGTTCGAGATTGCGGAAAAGCTGGACAGAGGGCATTTGCATGCCGGCCAAATCAGCACCATGCGCCAAATCCTGTTGGATGAAAACAGCGTTTGGCGCACCTTTGTGGAAACCGTGGTCCGGGAAGTGGACACCAAGCTTTTGAAAAAGGTTGTGGAATGCTTCTTTGTCAACTCAAACCTGGAGGGGGAAGAGCGGGCCCGGGCCGTAGAGAAAAAATACAACTGCAACGTTCCGTGGGCCATTTTGATGGACCCCACCAGCGCATGCAACCTTTCCTGCATCGGATGTTGGGCTGCACAGTACGGAAACAGGCATAATCTCTCTTACGAGACGCTGGATTCCATTTGCCGCCAGGGCAAGGAACTGGGCATTTACTTCTACATCTTTTCCGGAGGGGAACCGCTGGTACGCAAGAAGGACATTATTCGGCTGTGCGAAGCGCATCAGGACTGCTACTTCTTTGCCTTTACCAACGGCACGCTGGTAGACGACGAGTTCTGCCAGGATTTGCTGCGTGTGGGCAACTTTGCGCTGGCTTTTTCCATCGAGGGGGACGAGGCGGCCACCGACCAAAGGCGTGGGAAAGGCACCTATCGCAAAGTCATCGAAGCCATGGAACGCATGAAAGCCCACAAGCTGCTGTTCGGATATTCCACCTGTTACCACCGCTACAACACAAAAAGCGTCGGTTCCGACGAATTTGTGGACGACATGATTGCCCGCGGCTGCCGGTTCTCGTGGAACTTCACCTATATGCCCGTCGGAAAGGATGCCCGCATCGACTACATCGCCACCCCCGAACAACGAGCCTATATGTATCGGCGGGTCCGCGAAATCCGCGAAACGAAGCCCATCTTTGCCATGGATTTCTGGAACGACGGCGAGTACACCGACGGCTGCATCGCCGGCGGAAGGCGGTACCTACATATCAATGCGGCCGGAGATGTGGAACCCTGCGCCTTCATTCACTACTCCAACGTCAATATCCACGATGTGACCCTGCTGGAGGCGCTGCGTTCCCCATTGTTCATGTCCTATCGGAGAAATCAGCCCTTTAACCACAACATGCTGCGCCCATGCCCGTTGCTGGACAATCCCGAAATGCTTGCCGCCATGGTGAAGGAATCCGGGGCGAAATCCACCGATATGGAAGCGCCGGAAGACGTGGATGCGCTCTGCGCCAAAACAGCCCCCGCCGCCGCGGCATGGGCGGACACGGCGGACCGCCTGTGGGCGGAAAACCCCAAGAGCCGGAAAAAACAGGCGGCCACCGTGTCAGTAAAATCCTGAGACATTCCTTTGTCAAACAGGGAACGGCTATTTGGCCGTTCCCTGCATTTTTATACTCAATATTGGCGCCAATATGTTTGATTTGCGCGGTGGGGTAGATGGTCGAACCGGTACAGCGGCGCTTCGGCGCGTCGTACGTTCCAAGAACCCGTCCAGGAGCCGGTTTGCGGCGTCGTCCATGGAATCGGTAATTTCGGCAACAAAGTCGTCAATTAATTCGATTCATCCAGATCAAAATCCACATAGGCAGCCATACGGATCAGATCGATCTTTTGTTTCGTTATTTCATCGTTAAGTTCTTGCAGGAGCGTTGACATTTCCACAATATTTTCGATGTTGTTCCCCACAAATTCACTTAACTCCACTAATTTTTCTTGAAGCCAATTGGTTGCTTCCGATTGCACATTGATATAATCTTTCAACGCTTTCTCCAGTGCATTCATTTTTTCTTCATGCGTTTGCATGACCGTCAGCAATTTCTCGATAATATCCATCAACATCTCGTTGAGTTCCTTTTGTGTTTTGCCGGGTTTTTGATGGAGCGTTTTATCAATACCATGTAACAACACCATATCGCCGATTAGCTTTTCGATGCCCATACCACTTCTCTCCCATCATTGCAAGTTGGAACATTGCCTCCGATACCAGTCTAGAGTATTTTCCAAATATTGTCAAACTGTATCTTTTTTGTCTTGTGCAAGATAAATATCCGCGGAATTGGGCAATACTAAATAGAAAACTACGACAGGAAATCAGGCGACCATATGACCATTGGAATACCAAACGCTTTGCTTTACTACCGCTATCAATACTTATGGAAGACGTTCTTTGCCGAACTGGGCTGCGATGTGGTCACCAGCGGCTCCACCTGCCAGGCCACCCTGACTCAGGGAGTGGGTCTTTCGGTGGCGGAATGCTGTCTGCC
>JAKPGH010000027.1 GCA_029550985.1 Bacillota bacterium | reverse complement strand
CGCATAGCAACACTTCTCTTATAAATTAGTCGAGTGTACGCCTGTATATTTTGTATCTTATAATGTTAGCACCTTTTTGTCAATGAAGGACCCTGGCGGAAAAACAGCCGGCGCCGCGTTCTGCGCGGCACCGGCGTGAGTCCTTAACGTTTGGGCGGAATAATTTCAATCCAGTATCCGTCCGGGTCCTGAATGAAGTAAATTCCCATCTTTGGATTTTCGTAACAGATGCAGCCCATCTTTTTGTGCAGTTCATAAGCCGCATCAAAATCCTGGGCCTCAAAGGCCAGGTGGATTTCGTTGTCCCCCAGATTGTAAGGGTCCTGTCTGCCCCGCAGCCAGGTCAGCTCCAACTGATGGGTGGACTGGCCATCTCCCAAAAAGACAAGGGTAAAATCTTCGGTTTCCTTGCGGCGGATTTCCTGAAGGTCCAGAGCGGTTCGGTAAAATTCCAGGCTCCGCTCCAAATCCAACACGTTGATGTTGTTGTGCAAAAACTTGAATTTCAAAAAAATCCCTCCTGATGGCAATGGGATAAGCAAAACACACTCAGATGATATGGTTTTTTCCAGTATACCATCGGATGGGATTCCATTACCACTTCTAGGTGGTTAAGATGCGGTAACAAATTGAATTTTTTACGCGCCTAGCTGATGTAATCTTCAATTCGGGCGTTCAGCTCCTCGGTGGAATAGATTTTAATGCCTTCTTCCAGCTGGATGCGGTCGTATTCCGGCAAATGCTTGAGCTGTTTGTCAAAAATCAGCTCCGGCACCTCGGAGCCCCGGGCGAACACGGCAATTCTTCCCTGATATTCTTTGATGATATAGAGATAATCGTCCTCGATTTCCTGTTGCGGATATTGGGGCTGCATGGCTTCAATGCCGGGGGCCGGCTCCTGGGCCGGCAGGTTGTTCGGCTCCTGCCCCGAATACAGGGAAGCGACCACCGCCGCGGCAATGGTTGCCGTCAAGGCGGCCGCCGTCACCGCCAGACGTTTATCCCAAATCATGGATGTAGCCCCCTTTGTCGGGTAAAATAGATGGATTGCACTGATAGCCTGCCCCGCAAATTGGTAATTTATTCCGTTATTGGCCATTTCTTTTGAAATATTCAGAAAAAAGTTATTTTCCCGGGCAGAATATATGTTATAATACAATGGTCATCATGTGCGATAGACAAGGCAACGACCTGCTTGCGCAATTTTGCCCGATTGCCCTCTCTATTGTCCCATGAGTTAGTTTATGATATTGGCGCGAGCTTTGCGCTTTTGCGAGGGATTATTCGATGAACCAAAGCATTCCCAACAAGGCTAAACCTGCGGGTGCTCCTCCCGGCAAACGCCCCCCAAGGCCCAAACGAAGGCTGCCTTTGGGCCTGCGGCTGACCAAGGGACTGTTTGCCGCCATCGGCAGGGTGCTGCTCACCCTGATGTTGGTGGGGATTATCACCGGATGCATTGTAGGCTGTGTCCTGACCGTTTACATTTTGCAGTACATCGGAGCCGATAACTCGGTGGACCTGGAAGCGGTTAAAATGGGGTACACCTCCCTCATTCTGGCGGAGGACCCCGACACCGGCGAGGAAGTGGTGATCAAGCGCCTGTATTACGGCGGGCAGGACCGCACCTGGGTAGACTACGACGACATCAGCGAATACGCCAAAAAGGCCATCGTGGCCATCGAGGACAAGCGCTTCTGGACCCACGACGGCGTGGACTGGCGCCGGACCATAGGCGCCTTCATCGGCATGTTCCTGCCGGTGGAGGGAACCACCACCGGCGGCGGTTCCACCATTACCCAACAGCTGATTAAAAATATCACCGGGGACAACGAGTACCGGGTGGAACGCAAAGTGCGGGAAATCTTCCGGGCTCTGGACTTAAGCAAAAACTATTCCCGGGAAGAAATTCTGGAGGCGTACCTCAACCTGGTGTCCCTGGGCAACGGCACCAACGGCATTCAGGCGGCGGCCAACTACTACTTTGGAAAGGACGCCAGGGACCTTACGCTGGAGGAAAGCGCCGCCATTGTGGGCATCACCAAGTTTCCGGGACTCTACAACCCCTACCGCAACCCGGAAGAGCACAAAAAACGCCAGGTCCACGTGCTTGCCGAAATGCTGGACCAGGGCATGATTACCGAAGAAGAATACGAGAAGGCGGTCAAAGCCCCCCTCAACTTTGTGGACCATGAAGCGGAAAGCTCATCCTCCTCTCAAACCTCCAGCTATTTTGTGGACCACGTCATCAACGAAGTGGTGGCCGACCTGATGGAGTACAAGGGGATGGAAAAGAGCTACGCCCTCAACCAAATCTACAGCGGCGGATACCGCATTTACGCCACGGTGGATTTGAAGATGCAGGCTTACCTGGAGGACTTCTTCCGCAGCTCGGAAAACTTCCCCGCCGTTATTGGGGAAGAATACCCCCAATCGGCCACCGCCATCATCGACCCTCACGGTAAGCTGCTTGCTGTGGTGGGCGGCATCGGCGAAAAGACCGGAGAGCGCACCTATAACCGGGCCACCATGTCCCGCCGGCAACCCGGCTCCTCCATCAAGCCTATTGGAGCCTACGCGCTGGCCTTTGAGCGAAACAACCTCACCTGGTCCACCATTATGGAGGACAGCCCTCTGACCGACACCCCCGACGGCTGGTCCCCCGCCAACTACTACAGCGGCTTCCTGGGGCCCATCACCGTGGACCGGGCCATTCAGCAGTCGGTCAACACCGTGGCCGCCAAGGTGGTTCAGATGCTCACTCCCCGCCGGGTCTTCAACTTCCTGCGGGATGAGCTTCACTTCTCCAGCCTGGTGGAGCGGGAGGTTCAGGGCAACGTGGTTCTCACCGACGTGGCCATCAGCCCGATGGCTCTGGGAGCTCTCACCTACGGCGTTTCCCCTCTGGAGATGGCCGGAGCCTATCAGATTTTCGTCAACGGCGGACAGTACACCGAACCCTACTCCTACACGCGGGTCGAGGACTTTGAGGGCAACATCATCCTGGAAAAGGACACCACCCCCACCCAGGTGATTTCCAAAGACACCGCCGTGCTGATGAACAAGCTTCTGCAGCAGGTGGTGGTCGGCCCCTACGGCACCGGCCGGAACGCCCGTCTGGACAACATGCCCACCGCAGGCAAAACCGGAACCTCTCAGGACAACACCAACCAATGGTTTGTGGGCTTCTCTCCCTATTATGTGGCCCCCGCCTGGCTGGGATACGACCGCACCACCAAAGTGGTGGTGGACGCCAACGGCAGGCGCCAGGTGGTGCCCAACGCCGTGCGGTACTACACCTTCCCGCCGCCCGTATTGTGGAAGAGCATGATGCAGCCGCTGCACGAGGGTTTGGAGTACAAAGAGTTTATGGAATCCCCCAACGTGGTGTCCATGACCTACTGTACCGAATCGGGGGGAATTGCCACGGCCTACTGCCCATCCACCGCCTCGGGATGGTATAAAACCAGCCGTATTCCCTCCAACTGCACCCTCCACACCAGCGCCCCCGTGGTGGCGGAAAGCCGGGACCGTTTGAACGATGACGACGACCAAAATCTCGACGATTATCTCAGCCCATGGCTGCGTCGCCGAGTCAATAAGGAAGGAACCGTCCTGGACAACAGCCGCACCATCTATGACGAAATCGGTTAATTATTCAAATTGTATTATTGTTCCGTAAATACTCTTGGAGTAAACCGCAAGACAGCCAAAAAAGGACCTGGAGAAAACTCCAGGTCCTTTTTCTTATGAGGTGTCAGACGAGTTTCAAGAGAAAAAAGCAACATCCCCGGCTTCGCGGGGATGTTGCTTGAAAGCAGGTTACTTGGAAAGCAGCACGCGGTCGTTGGCGAACTCTTCCCCGCTGGCCTT
>JAKPGH010000022.1 GCA_029550985.1 Bacillota bacterium | reverse complement strand
CTTCTGGTCGGCCAAAAACCGGTCGCGGAAGGGGTAAAACTTGGCCAGAAAATCTCCCTGGGCGTCGTGAAAGACAAGCTCGCTGCCCAACACCACGTCCAAAATGGAAAGCTCGTCGCAGGTGGAGCCGGCCGCTCCGATGTTGACCACCCTCTGCGCTCCCAGCTCCCGAATCAGAGTGGAGGTGCAGACCGCCGCATTGATGGTCCCCACGCTGCAGCGCACCGCCACCACCGGCACACCGTCGACAGTGCCGATGTGGTAGGTGGTCCCGTAGGCCGGAAGGGTGCGCTCCACCTTCATTTCGGCAAGGATATGGTTGAGTTCCTCATCCATTGCGGCAATAATTCCCCAGGTCATGGATTTGTCCTCCCCTTATGCTGTCGAAGTTCCTCCGCAAAGGGCACCGGAACCGAAAAAGTTTTGCCTTTCAGATATTCCAGCGGCCCCGCCGGAGTGGTAAAGGAAAAGGTTATCTTATAGGCCCAAAGAGCCTGACGATTGCCGAGCCGCGCGTTTTCCCTGCTGTTGCCGTACTTGGCGTCTCCCCATAAGGGGTGGCCGATGGCGGCCAGCTGCGCCCGAATCTGGTGGGTGCGCCCGGTGAGAAGCTCCACCTCCAGCAGGCTTTTGTCCTTCCAGTCTTCCAGCACCCGGTAGCGGGTGAGGGCGATTTTGGCCCCCGGCACCGGCTTGGCGGAAATGGTGACGGTGTTGTTGGCGGCGTCCTTGACATGGTAGCCTTTCAAGGTGCCTGACTTAGGTGTCGGGTTGCCGTGGACAATGCAGAGGTAGTATTTGTCAATTTCCCGCAGGCGGATTTTCTCGCTGATGATTTGCAAGGCTTCAAAAGTTTTGGCGGCAATGACAATTCCCCCGGTGTTCCGGTCAATCCGGTTGCAGAGGGCGGGGGTAAAGGAATTTTCCTTTTGCGGGTCCCACTCCCCTTTTTGATAGAGGTAGTGGAGAATCCGGTTGATGAGGGTGTCGGGGGTGGAAGAATCGTCCTCGTGGACCAAAAGGCCCTGAGGTTTGTTGCAGAGCAGAATCTGGTCGTCCTCGTACACCACCTCCACCACGGGAGGGGCCGCCAAAAACAGCAGGGAGTCGTCGGTGCTCAGCACGTCGTCGGGAAGGTACACCCGCACCGTATCCCCCGCCTGGAGCTTGTCCCCCGGCTGACACCGCGCCCCGTTGATTTTAATGTCCTTTTGACGGATGGCCCGGTACAGCAGAGAGGCAGGCAGGCGAGGCGCCGCCTTGCGCAAAAACTTATCCAGCCGCTGTCCGGCATCGTTGGGTCCAATAACATAACTTTTCAGGATGGATCTTCCTTCCTGTTGGCAAATAATGTAAAATCTTGTATAATAAAGGCGAAAAATGTCGTTTGTGGGGGCAGCTATGAACGAGAACAAACGGGATTCCACCGCCATCCACGCCGGCCACCGCGCCAGAGTCAAAGAGGAGTTTCGCCAAAAGGGCCTGGAGCATTTTCCCCATCACAAAGTGCTGGAGCTGTTGCTGTTTTACGCCATACGCCGGGGAGACACCAACCCCACGGCCCATCGGCTGATGGAGCGGTTTGGCTCCCTCTCCGGGGTGTTTGACGCACCCATGGAGCTGCTGATGGAAGTGGAAGGGGTGGGGCTGGAATCCGCCACCCTCATCAAACTGATACCCGCTATTATGCGCGCATATTTGGACGACAAAGTGGACGCCAAGAACATGCTGAAAACCTGCGCCGACGCCAAGGAGTTTGTCCGCTACAAATTCCTGGGCGAGGAGGAAGAGCGGGTTTTGCTGGTTTGCATGGCCTCCAACGGCAAGGTGATTCAGTCCTCCTGGATTTCCCAGGGCACCCGACGTTCGGTGGAGTTTTCCCCCGCCGCCGTGGTGCGCACCGCTCTGCGCTGCGGCGCGGTGAAGGCGCTGCTGGCCCACAATCATCCCGACGGGATTTGCAACCCTTCCAGCCGGGATCTAAGAACCACCAGCATCCTCTTTGAGGAACTGGCCCGGGTAGGCGTGGGGCTGATGGACCACATCATCATTGCCCCCGACGGGGTTTATTCCATGGTGGAGCACGGTATGTTCCCTGCCCACCGACGGTAATTTTCATCTTCACTTTACCATATTTTTGACAATGGTACAATAGCCGATACTTGGGCCTCATTCTATCAGGAACAATAAACATCCCCCGGCATAGCCGGGGGTATTTCATATGCGGGCAAAGCCCTTTATTCCTCGCATACACGTCAAACGTGTAATACGGTC
>JAKPGH010000034.1 GCA_029550985.1 Bacillota bacterium | reverse complement strand
TGGGGCAGTTGGCCATGGCGTTTAACAACATGGCGTCCTCCCTGGCCACCACCGAAACCACCCGGCGCTCCTTTGTGGCCAACGTCTCCCACGAGCTGAAAACGCCTATGACCACCATCGGCGGCTTTGTGGACGGCATTTTGGACGGCACCATCCCGCCGGAAAAGCAAAATTACTACCTCCAAATTGTCTCCAGCGAGGTCAAGCGCCTTTCCCGCCTGGTTCGCTCCATGCTGGACACCGCCCGGATTGAAGCCGGGGAACTGCAGATGAACCCCACCCTGTTTGACATCAGTGAAGTTATCCGGCAGAGCGTTTTCAGCCTGGAGCAGACCATTGAGGAAAAGAGGGTGCGCATCGAGGGTCTGGAAATCGACAAGGTGATGGTCTGGGCGGATATGGACCTGATGCACCAGGTGGTGTACAACCTCATCGAAAACGCCGTCAAATTTGTCAACGAAGACGGCGTCATCTCCTTCCACTACCAGCAGGACGCGCAGCGCACCTATGTGGCCATCCGCAACACCGGAGAGGGAATCGACAAAACCGAAGTGCCCCTTTTGTTCGAGCGGTTCTATAAGCGGGATAAAAGCCGCTCCCTCAACAAAAGCGGGGTGGGTTTGGGTTTGCACATTGTCAAGTCCATCATCAATTACCACAAGGGCGAAATTTTTGTCCGCAGCGAGGAAGGACAGTATACCGAATTTGAATTTTGCATCCCCAATCCTCCCAAAAAGGATAAGGAGAAAGACAAGGACAAGGATAAAGATAAGGAAAAAGAGCAGGAAAAACGGGAAAAAGCCTGACTTTGCAATCGATAGAAAAGAGACTCTGATGAAAGGGTCTCTTTTTGTTTGCATTCTTCTATTGACTTTAGTATATTAGCGTGATATTCTAATAAAGTAGCGACGTCCGGTGGATGGTTAAATCCATCGCCGTGGAAGGAGAGAAAAGCGTGAAGATTTTTCCCGCCATTGACATTCGAGGCGGCCGGGTGGTCCGCCTGACTCAGGGGGATTTTGCCCGGCAAACCCAATACGACACCACCCCTGTTTCCATGGCAAAGTATTTTCAGGAGCAGGGGGCGCGAAATCTCCATGTGGTGGATTTGGATGGCGCCAGGGACGGGACGGTGGCAAACCGTTTCGCCATTGAGGAAATCTTAAAAGTAAAAGGGCTTTTTGTCCAGTTGGGCGGTGGCATTCGGGACCGAGCCGCTATCGATGCGTACTTGAATTTAGGGATTGACCGTGTTATTTTAGGTACGGTGGCGGTGGAGAACTTCTCCTTTTTACAGGAGTGCGTTGCCGCTTACGGTTCCAAAATCGCGGTGGCGGTGGATGCCCGGAATGGCAAGGTTGCGGTGCGGGGCTGGCAGCAGGACAGCAGCCTGGAAGCCTTTGCATTCTGCAAGCGGTTGGAGCAGGCGGGGGTTTCCACCATCATCTACACCGATATTGCCCGGGATGGTTTGCTGCAGGGCATTGACCTGGAGCTGTACCGGCAGCTGAACGACTTGGTGAAATGCGACATCATCGCGTCGGGGGGCATCAGCACCAAAGAGGAAGTGGAGGCTTTGGCGCGGATGAATGTATACGGGGCCATTGTGGGCAAAGCCCTCTACGAAGGAACCCTGAATTTAAAGGAGCTGCTCCGGTTGGAAGACACGGCTGCTCCGGAAAACTCCTAATGGACCTTTCACAGAGCACGG